>DAIQNU010000081.1:0-11737 GCA_036788235.1 Cyclobacteriaceae bacterium | reverse complement strand
TATTTAGTGCATACAAAAGGTCTTCTTCAATAAAAGCTCGAACATCAGCAATACTAGATCTGGGAATAACTCTGTTTTCGGCAATTTCAGTATTGGTGACTATTGGTATACCACCGAAAGTAGTAAGACCAACGAAATATGCATAGCCCCTGAAAAATCGAGCTGTTGCAGTGAATTCATCGAAAGCATTCTCTGAAATAGAAATATTTTCAAGACCTTCAAGTAAGAAATTGGCTCGGTAAGCCAAAGAATAAATGACCGACCACATGGCTGATGCTGATTCATTAGAAGCCGACATTTGCTTATTGCTTATTTCCAAATACTGGGTAAAAGTTCCGTTGTGTATAAGGTTGTCGGCAGTCAAGTCACCAGCAATAATTTTGGGTGCTGTAAATGATACAAATGCTCGATAGACTGAATTAAGTGCAACTCTGGCTGATCCTACATCCTGAATGACCAGTTCGTCCGAAATGCGATCAACAGGTTGAGGGTTAAGCAAATCACCGCATGAAGAAAATATCCACAAGGCAGTAAAAACTAAAGCGGTAAAAATACTTTTTTTATAGTTGATGCTTTTCATTTTCTGAATTGCCTTCTCATTTATTGCTTTCAATACTATACTTTTTATAATTTCCATCTTCAAGTGCTTAAAAACCCAAATTAAAACCTACCAAAATAGTCCTTACCTGAGGAAAAGTATAAAAGTCAAGCCCCTGGGATACTGTAGATCCATCTAAACTATTAACTTCAGGATCTGCTCCAGAATAGTTAGTGAATGTCAACAAGTTAGTGGCAGAAACATAAATTCTACAATTATCGATTTTGTATTTACCCAACCAATTCGCTGGCACATTATACGCCAGTGAGACATTTTTTACTCTTAAATAGCTGGCATCTTCTACAAACCTGCTACTAAATTGGTTATTCATGACATTTCCAAATTCGTATTTGGGCACTGAAGCGATGTCACCTGGTTCACGCCAGCGCAGCAGCGCTTCTCTGGTTTGATTGTTTTCCAGATCCTGGCCGGAATTTACCATAGATGTTTTAGCGAAATTAATCATCTGGTTGCCATAACTAAACTGAAGAAATACAGTGAGGTCAAAGTTTTTATAATTCCAGGTATTGGTAAATCCTCCAAAAAAATCAGGTTGTGCGTCTCCAATCACGGTACCATCTTCGGCAGATAATTCACCATCACTATTGATATCTTTGTAAATGGCATTTCCTGTTCCTGGATCCACGCCATCAAAAACCAAACCCCAAAAAGTACCCAATGGATAACCAGGTTTCACTATATGAGTACTATTTGTAAAAGTACTATATCCAACATTTAGAGGCTCGTCAGTAGCCAATTGCCTTACAATATTTTGGTTTTTCGATATATTAAATTGGGTAGACCATTTTATGGGACCGTCTATGTTAACAGTACTAACAGTTAACTCAATGCCTTGGTTGGACACTTCACCAAGATTCCCATCTACTGATCCAAATCCTGTAGTAAGTGGCAATATTTCTGGCAAAATCAACTTGTTAGTGATATTGTAATAATAATCTGACGTGATTTGCAAACGTCCAGAATACATAGAAAGATCAAAACCTGTATTAAATTCGGTTGTTTGTTCCCATTGTAATAAAGGATTGGCCACTGTTGCCGGTGATAAGGTTGGTACGCCATTATAAGCATTGGCAGCTGCCCAGGTACCTAAAAATTGAAAATCTCCAATTCGCTCGTTACCTGTAACTCCGTAGCTCAATCTAAGTTTTAAATCATCAATTTTTTCTTGAGGTTTCAAAAAATCCTCTTCTGAAATCCTCCACCCAAGAGAGGCAGATGGAAAGAACCCATATTTTCTACCTTCGCCAAAGCGTGAGGAACCATCATAGCGAGCATTTAAGGTAGCTAAATATTTGTTATTATATTTATAGTTTACCTGGCTTATCAATGAAAGTAGACCACTTTCAATCATGAATGAAGAACCATCAATGATCAAACCTGCTGAAGTCAAATAAGTAAAATCATCACTAGGAAAAAACTGACCTGATAATGAGCTTGACCTGGAAACACGTTCAAGTATTTCTGTTCCAACTAGAGCATCAAATACATGAGCTTGGCCTATATTTTTTGAATAGCTTAGGGTATTGGTGTTTATCAACTGGGAACTTTCACCTGTGCTATAAACACCATATCCTTGTCCACCAATGCTAGGTAAGAATCCACCTATAGCAGTTCCAGAAGGCTCATATTGATCTTCAAGTGTGGAAGTATAATCAAGACTAAGACGAGAATTAAAAATGAGATTTGGGCGAATTTCATAACGAGCCGTAAGTCCGGCAATGATTTTAGTGCCATAGGTATCGAACCGAGGCAGTACAGCTTGTGCCACTGGGTTGAAGTTTGGAAACTCAGCATAGCCTAAATCATTGGGTTTATATAAATTTCCATTTTCATCATATGGAGCGTACCAAGGCAAACTTCTTAATGCACCTGAATATACACCATCTAGAAAGTTATCTCCTTTTACGCGTTTATTCAGCGTACGCCCCAAGCTAAGATTCATTCCGAAAGAAAGCCTTTTGTTGGCATTATGGTCAATATTGGCCGTGCCTGTCAATCTGGTAAAACTATTGTTTAGAATGACACCTTCTTCATCTCGGTATGATCCACTGAAGTAAAAACGGGTTTTATCTGAACCTCCTGATACTGAGATCTGGTATTGTTGCAAAAGTGCTTTTCTAGATACCGCATCAATCCAATCCGTGTTTACCGCATCGGTTACACCAGGTATACCCGCTTCGTTGGGGTCGAAACCAGCATTGGTCATGGCCTCTCTTTGCAACTGCAGCAGTTCTGATGAATTTAGCAGATCTACTTTTCCAGTAGGGTCGCTCAAACCTCTTTGCATTTCAAAATTGAAAATAGTGCGTTCGCCTGCTTTACCTCTTTTCGTGGTTATCAAAACTACGCCATTGGCAGCGCGAGACCCATACATAGCTTTTGCAGATGCGTCCTTCAAAACTTCGATGGATTCTATGTCATTGGGGTTTAAAGATGATATTGCATTATCATTCTGCCCACCAAAACTTCGACCTGAAAGTGAACCATCGCGTATAGGTACGCCATCAACTATAAATAGTGGTCTGTTGGAACTATTGATCGATGAATTGCCTCGAATTCGAACCATTATACCTCCTCCAGGCTCACCAGAAGACTGTGTGACCATAACCCCGGCTGCTTGTCCTTGTAACGCCTGATCGAACCCTACTATGGGCATTTGTTTCAGATCGTCGGGTTTTACCGAAGTAATTGAGCCAAGTATGTCTCTTTTATTTTGTGTAGTGTATCCTGTAACCACCAGCTCATCTAGTTGCTTTGCATCTTCGACCATAGAAATATCAATAACTGTTTGGCCAGCCAGTGTAATTTCCTGAGGCAAATACCCGATATATGAAAAAACCAATACACGGGCATTATCTGTTACAGGTATAGAGTATTTCCCTTCAAAATCTGAAATGGTGCCTGTGGTAGTTCCTTTTAGGAAAATATTTACACCCGGAAGCAAGGAATTGTCTTGGGCGTTTCTCACGGTTCCTGTTATTACTGCGTCCTGAGCCAAAAGGCTAAAATCCAATGCAAAAAACAATGATATGAGTATTGGTATAAGTTTCTTCATGCAAGATTATAATTAGCAGATACTTAAAAGCGAGTATAAGCTAAATTAAAACTTTGGTTTTAAGAAAAAGTTAATGAACTTCTTGCGATTTTTTTTTGAAATAATTAAAAATACCTGATTTAGCTACTCAATATCATCATTGTTACAGTATATTTTCTCTGATTGTTTTAAGATAAAATAGACACCACTAATACCTAATATTTTCCATAAATCATTTTTTAGCATCCTTTCCAAATAAATTAAGTATAATTGATGTGGGTGCTGCAACCATCTGAATTTAATTTGCATCTCACTATAAAATATATTCACTATTTATTTTCTCTCAATGATTATTTCTAACCCATAACTTTATTGTCATGAACAAGCTAATATTCAATCTTGCATTCACTTTTTTAGTTTTTTCAACGGCTGGCATTGCAATGCCACTTGCAGATTCGCCCACACGAGTAGAAAAATTTGCCATGAATGATGGAGGCTCGCTCACCGTGCAAACATCTGGAGGTTCTATTAAGGTAAAATCGCATGAGGCTAATGAATTAATAGTTGAAATGTATGTGCGCAAAGGTGGTTCATTGCTACTTGGCCACGATGCTGACAAAGTGCTTGAACAATATGAAGTGATTATTGAGAAAAATGGCGACCATGTTGAAGCCATTGCCAAAAGAACTGGAAGTGGATGGGGATGGAATAGTCCAAGTGTTGCCTTTGTTGTGTATACACCTAGAGATATTTCCTGTGAGCTTAACACTTCCGGAGGTTCAATCAATTTAGATGGAGTGCGTGGTATTCAAAACCTGAAAACTAGTGGTGGTAGTTTAACTATGGTTGATATTATTGGAGATATGGAGGCCAAAACATCGGGCGGTAGCATAAAAGTAATTAATTATCAAGGTATGGTAAAGGCTCATACAAGTGGAGGTTCTATTAGGGTTGAAGGTGCAGACGGAACTTTGGAATTAAAAACATCTGGTGGCAGTATAAAGCTTGAAGATATTCAAGGTATGGTTGCCGCACATACAAGTGGCGGTGGAATAACAGCCAATGTTACTCGACTGGAGGGGCAGCTCGAATTGAAAACCAGTGGAGGTAGTATTAATGCCACCATACCAGATGGACTAGGTGTAGATCTTGATTTGAAAGGGAGTACCGTAAATACAAAACTCAATAACTTTAGCGGTACTTCTGAAAGATCTAAAATAGTAGGTACTATAAATGGGGGAGGCATCCCTGTGCGTTTGGCCACTTCCGGAGGCAGTGTCAACCTTAAGTTTATGTAAATCTAACAGTTAGGGATTACAAATCCTTTTAATCTGGGTACAGGAATTGAAATCCCGAACAGGCTTATATTCAATCCTTTCGGGGTTTTGTTTATGTATTTACGTATTTTTTCTATAATTGAGTCATCCCTGCCTGAAGGACGATAGCCAGGCCTTCGACCCTTAAATTCCCCTCAGTTGGTATTCTCAAGCCATCAATAAGGATGCTTTAGCCCATCCTATAAGGTTTTTAAAACCTTATAGGATTTTTAGGGATCCGATTCCATTTAAAAGGCACAATAGATGGGGATTACAAATCCCATTTATTTTGGTTCGCGATTACAAATCACGTACAGTGCCTGCCATCAATAGGGATGTAGCTTTAGCCTATTCTACCTTTATGCCCTTGGTACGTGTCCTCATGAAACAGTAAGAAAGATCTTTCTATGTTGATTTGGGATGATCATTCTGCTGAGGAGGTGTAGACCCTCATTGTTAAATAAATTTCTACTCTATAGTATTTTAACCTCGTTTAGGTCTGAATTTGAGGATTGTCTTTCTGTAAATACCAATCATATCTGTAAGATCTCTACAAAACCATAGATCAAAAATATCAGCAAGTATTTACTATAAGTTGGATTGACATTCAAAAATTCAATAGATTAGCCTATAAACCCTCAATAAAATGAAAAAGATTCTATTATTTACAATTTTCCTAATAGGCAGTTTTAGTCAATCTGCTTTTTCCCAAACTGATAATTTTTCATCTGTAAAAGCTGAAATAGATTTTTCTAAAAAAGTGCTTGAGTGGGACGGTTTTGGTGTGAATTACGTTCAAATGGCTCAATCCTTAGATATTGAAAAGGATCCACAGGATTACGGAGGACTAAGTTTACTTTCAGAAACACATAAAGAAGAAGTGATTGAATTAATTTTTGGAAATGATGGCCTGAAGCCAGGTTTGTTAAAAATGTTTCTTGATCCTTGGCATCAGACATCGGCAAATGGTTCATTTGACCATACATCCACCACAGAATCATTGATGTATTTTGCTAAAAAAGGGTTGGAAAAATCCAGAGATGGCGGGCGCGATTTGAACGTAATAACTACAATGTATGGACCTCCGGCTTTTGTAACCATTCAAAAAGAAGATCGTGGCAGGGACTTAGACCCTAAACAGAAAGACAATCTTGCCAAGTATTATGCGGATTGGGCAAAATATTTGGTTGATGAAGGAATTCCTTTGAAATACGTATCGCTTCACAATGAAGGGGAAGGTTGGATGAGATGGGAGGTAGATGGCATTAGTCATGAAGCAGGCAATTTAGGACATGATTATAATTTGTACTGGCCGAAAGAACAGGTAGTGGATTTTCTCAAAATTTTGCCGGAAACCTTCAAGAAATATGGCTTGAAGGGTGTAGAGTTCACGCCAGGAGAGACATATTCATGGGATAGGTTTTATAGATGGGGCTATGCAGATGAGATCGCTGAAGATGAAAAAGCACTCAACAATATGGGACTCATTACCTCACACGGCTTTCTGAATTTCGGGTACCAAAGATGGAACAGCCAGCATACCAGCGCAGGCACAGATTTGCTAAGAGCAAAAAAACCTGGACTCCATGCTTGGGTCACTTCTACAAGTTGGAGCAAAATGGACAGTAAATTCGCATGGGAAATCTACAGCAACATTTATATATCAAAGTCCAATGGAGTGATTCCTTGGGCGATATTGCAGAGGCCTGCAAAATGGTACGGTAATGAAGGTGATCCTAACCCTGGCTGTGCTATATGGATGAAAAGATGATGGGAGCTATGAAATCAGGCAAGGTTATTTTTCTTATAAGCAACTTAGTGTGGCAGGACAGCCAGGTATGACGGTAGTAAAAACCAATACACAGGAGCAGGAGATTGCCATTATAGGCTTTGGGTCTAATGGCACACAAAACCCAGATGCATTTGTAGTGATACATACAGGGCCTGTTCCAAGAAAAGTCAAGGTCGAGCTATCAGGCACCTCGGCGGGTACTTTTCAAGCTTACCGAACCACAGACTCACCAAATAGAAGGCTTAACCGACCAGTCGAAAGATATAATTCAATAGGGAACTTTACCGTTGAAGATGGCGCTATTTATTACGAAGCACCTGAGAATTCTATCACTACTTTTTATGGAGATTAACCCTGATATGGCTGAAAAATTAGAATTTGAATATATGTTTGAAGACGAAATTTAAAATTAAGTTATTAGGCGCTGGGGCTGGTAATTTAGTTTTGAAAACGTTAAACTTTTCATTAGCATTTTTTTACTTTTATCGCATCAATGCATGTGTAAAATCAACTTTATTAAATGAAAAGCATATATCAATTTAAAGTAGAAATTTCGGGTAGCCAGCCTTCAATTTGGCGGCGGATACAAGTTGAAAGTGATATTTCATTTGAAGTATTGCATGACACAATTAGGTTCGCTTTTTGGGACGATACCGATCAGGAATATGAATTTTTAGTAAATAAAGTAAGGATCTACGATTTCGGGGCTGAGTTTGACATGGGTGAAAACCCAGACCAAAGAGACAGTATTGATACTTTTTTGGATGAATATGTCAATATTATCAAAACGCAATTCTACTATTCTTGCCGTGAAGAAAATAAACTGGAACATAGTATTACGCTGGAAGAAATACACACTTATGATGAAAAACAGCAATATCCTCTGTGTATTGATGGCGAAAGGGCTTGTCCGCCAGCAGATTTCAACATAGAGGCCTACCAAAATATACTTCCTATTTTATCTGACAAAAATCATCCTGAATATAAATCTACCCAGCAATCAGTAGGAAAAAAATGGGATCCCAAATACTTTGATATAAAAAAAGTCAATAAACGGCTACTGCAATATGCACAAGAGTGGGAAGAGATATATAATGATGTAGATGATACAATGGATGATGAAATAGATGTTTTTGGTTTGGAAGATGATGAGGATTATGAATTTTCGGAAGCAGAAGAACAAGAAGCACTAGAAAATGAATATGATTATGTCAAACAATGGAAACATCCTGATGATCTCTTAGAGGACATAACTCAAAAAGCAATAATTACGAGTACCATCTCTGAAGCCCTCGAGGAAGCTGATAGCGAAGAATACAAAACAATAAAACGCCTCATTGAACTTGGTGATGACGAAACGAAGTGCTTATCGATGATCGTGAGTTGTTTTGCGATTGAAGTATTTTATGATTTGAAATATGGCACTGGTATTTTGGACAAGCGCTATCAATATAATCTTGAGCGTCTGCCGGAAAAGCCACTCGAAATTCCCAAGCTTGAGCATGCTATTATGGTGCTAGAGGAAACAATAAAAGGCATTCCTTTTAATGCCATTGAATACCTGCACGATGACAAATCACCTGAAGCAACTTCGGCGCTGATCCTAGCAATGAATAAATTTACAGATCATCAAAACGATTTGACAGAAGAATTGAGCAATCCACTTTGGTATGCATTGGCCGCTGAAGGGCATCTGTGTGAAGATTTGATCGATTGTGTTATTGGCTTATGCCAAAATGACGAATTAAGTTCGGATTTACTTTTCGAACAAATAGAATATCTGATAGGAAAGCTAGCCGAAAGGTATCCGGATCTTGCAGCGTCGAAGGTATTAGAGGCCTTGGAAAAAGAAGCAGAAGCTGGAAAAAGTTATAACCTGTTTTTTCTTTTTGATGTTTTCTATTTCTGCGATCTGAATAAATACAAGCCGAAGTTGCTGGAACTGTTAAAACATGTAAATATGTTTTGGCATGATACTTTGGCCACCACCTTGTCTTTTTTACAGGTGAAAGAAGCATTGCCCATATTAAAGGGTCAATACGCAGATATGAAGGCAGGAATTTATGATTATATGTTCATGATTGAAATAGAGGAAGCAATTGATGAACTGGAGGCAGGCAAACCTCTCTACCCAGATATAAATAGGCCACTCAGTCTAAGACGCGGCACCACTTGGAAGGAAGAGTTTGAAGAAATGGAAAGTGAATTTTATGAAGAATCTTTTGATCCTTTTGATTCTTTTGATTTAGATGAATTTCACGAAGAATTTATGAACTATAATCTTTCTAGTTTAAATTCACCTCAACCACCAGTGGTTGTAGAAAAATTACCAGGCCGCAATGATCCTTGCCCTTGTGGCAGTGGCAAAAAGTATAAGAAATGTTGTATGGAATAGGGTGTAACTTTACAGTAGCTTTATTAAATGGATTACGAGTAGAAACTATAAAACATAATCGATTTACATATTAAAAGGAGAGGAGAATGACATTTCGCATTGAAAATGAAAGAATCCTAATGAATAAAATATGATAAGGTAAAATATTTCTTTACGGATTCAAAGTCATTAGTTTAGGAGGCGAGACCCTAGAGTTTTTTGATTTATAAGAATCATTGATATGACCAATTCGTTTATTGGTTAATTATTAAAGGTGCGAAACTTGAATATTTTATTTTCGAATTGATTAACAGTATAATTTTCCTTTTAATTACTTTTCGTCCAGAAAATTTAATCCCTAACTCCGCGACCTTCTTCACTGTCTAATTGAAAAAAAAGTCAAAAAAAACTGACAAAACAAACATTTCGTCAGTTTTTTTGTTGTGTTTTACACTATCTAAATAGGCTGTCCATGTCTCTACCAGAATGGGTTTTGCCTTTTAAGGAACCCCGCACCGAAATCCGACTAATCAACGGGATCTACTACAAATACCAGGTTGAGTTGACCTACAACCCCGCAAAGAAACGTACCGACAAATAAACGATCTTGCCTTAGGAAAAAAGCCCCCAACAAAACGGCTTTACACCTTCTGACAAAGATATTATTAGGCAGAAAGCCAATATTATACCCAAAGTTGATATTAAGACTTTTGACGTTTTCGATTTGTTTTCCAACCTGATAGCCGATGAGATCATCAGCTTCAAGGCTAGTTTTGGCGATTCAGTCGGTGAAACGATCCTGTCCTTTGCAATGATGAGATGGGTGTATCAGTCGCCCATCAAAAGAGCTCTGAACAACCATATCCATGATTTTTGCTCTGAAATTTGGTTGAAAAACAATATCTCTGACAAGCATATTTCGAATGCGCTTAAATAGGTACGCGAGAAGCGGGAAAAATTGGTGGAATGGATGAAGTCGGTGCTGAATGCGTCCGAAACCCACAGCAACAAATTCTTGACGATGGATTCAAACCATGCCACAAGCCTATCTGAACAGCTTGCCATCAACCCCAAAGGATATTATCGAAACCTCAAAATCGATTTACAAACTGAAAATATCGGGAAATTGGCATCTGTCTGAAATCACAGTCAAGACAAATGACCTTTTCAAAAAAAATGAAATAGACTACCTAAAATAGTGGCGGAGTTAGGGATTAAGTTGCTTCTATTTGCTTTGGCCATAAAATCTCTCTCAATACTTGAAATTACTGTCATTAATCCCTATTTTCTATTTGAATAAACCGACCGGCCAAGGTATACAGCGCATTTTATCACGACGTTGAGGATATACATATGCCAATGCGTAAGATTCTGTGGCAGGATAAGCAACAAAAATGGATTTAATAAATTTGAAACGCTTATTCAAAAATCCTAAAATATTTAGAATTAAAAGATTATTTAATATAGAATTAATTGACAAAGAAATAGCTTTCTAATATCGCCATTTATTAGTTTTCTATTCTTTAGTGAACCAAATTTTAATTGTATAGCATTAGCCCTTGAAATCAATAAATTCTTATTTAACAAATCTTTATTGATAATGACACTCAAAAAATTGTATTGTAAAATCGAATTTTGAAATTCTCCTATCAAAAATTGGATTTAATTTCCTGATCATCGATTATGTTGTTATTTTGGAAAATTCCCTCCTGACTAGCATAATTTTATTTTGTTTATTCATTACTATCTAAAATTTCGCAATAGCAACATTACTAGCATTTTTCTCTTTATCATAAATAGTCACCTCGTAAACTCTACCATCTATACACAGAGATGGAGTACTGGTTGAACAAACCGAAATTGCAAAAGTGCCAGTTGTACCATCACCTGTATGATATAGAGTCCGTCGAGACCAAATAGTTGATTTTGAATCCTCACAACCTACTGGACAATAAATACTGTATTCTATGACATTTTCACCGTGCGGTTGGGAAAAAATATCACCATCCTCATCCTCATAGGTGAAGTTAAACATGTAATGCTTACAAGCCTGAGTAGTCCCGCATGGGTGACTACTATAGCCTGTAAAAGCAATTTTAGGTGTCCTAGATAATTTTAATGTAGCTAAACTATCGATTTTTATCGTCGTTTCTTTTTTTTGTCCTATTATTGGATTTTCAGATTCATCGTATTCCTTTATGCAACCATACCAAGAAGAAACGAATAGAATTAGTGTCAAAAAGCTGATTTTGAATTTCATTTGATTATGATTTATTAAACATGATTAAATTGAAACCTTAAAGTCTAATCAGGTCGAGTGAAGTTTTTAGACTGTATAAAAATATTATGCACCATGCTTACTGTAAATACCCATAAATGGGTATATTTTGAAGGAGAGTTAAATATTTTTGGAATGTTGTTTTTGATATAATCTTCAGAAGAAGTAAACAAGTAAACTTATATGGCAGGTATTTATAAGCGATCTATGAATGCCTCACATAAAGTTCCTGAATTTGTTTTTCATTCGAAGAAAAAAACGATATGAGAAGGCCAAAAGATTGTTAATGAAAGCTATTACATTCTAAAGAAATAATACTAATTA
>DAIQNU010000080.1:3931-11805 GCA_036788235.1 Cyclobacteriaceae bacterium | reverse complement strand
GCCCGTAATAAGTCGGCTGTTTTCAAATATTTAATAATAAATAAAAATTCAAGGCTAAATCGTCATGAATACTCATTCCTGTAATTCGGGTTTAAGCTGATTTTAAGGCAATACCCCATAAATTAAATCAACCCTAAAACCAATGTTTTTCAGGCTAAACCACAATAAATCATAACAATAAAATACATTTCACTATGAAAAAGAGATTTAACTTTTCGATTAATTCAATAGTATTAATAGGCGTATTCTTAATTTTTGCAAGTAGTTGTGAAAAAGATGAGGAAATTACCAAAGAAGAAAGTGGAAGTTTTACCGACGCTCGCGATGGAAATATTTACCAGACAGTAACTATTGGAAACCAAGTTTGGATGGCAGAAGATCTGAGAGCTACACATTATGTAGATGGTAGACCTGTACCTTTGGCTAATAATGGGAGAATTTCAAGTGCCTCTTCGGCAGCTGATGAGGGTGTTAACGGTGACGCTAGAATAGCCAGCAATGTTATATTCTATACATGGGACGCGGCAATGAATGGAGAAGAAAGTTCCAATATCAATCCGAGCCGTGTTCAAGGCGTATGTCCTGAAGGATGGCATTTGCCAAGTGATGCCGAATGGACTGCTATGGAAAGATCTCTGGCAAATAATGGTTACAATTATGACGGAACCCTTGGAGGAGAAAGAGATAAAATTGCAAAATCAATGGCTAGCACTATTGGTTGGGCAAGTTCAACAATAGAGGGTGCAGTGGGTAATTTTGATTACCCGGAATTTCGTAACAAATCTGGCTTTTCAGCCCAGCCAAATGGATTCATTAAAGTTTTTGATAGTTCCTTGGACGGTATTGGTGAATTCAGCTATTGGTGGTCTTCAACCGCTGTTGATAATTATGAACACAACGCCTTTTATCGTGCCCTTTCTCATCGTCTAAGTCAAGTATATAGAGCATCCTACTTCAAGGATTCAGGGCATTGTGTTCGCTGTCTTAAGGATTAAATTATTTGGTTCAATTTCTTATTCGCTCCTTGATGAGGTGGATAGTAACTTCTTAGAAGAAGGTTTTAAAAAATCGAATCATAAATTAGTGACAATTCCTGTATTTCTGATTTTTTCTGCACATATATCAAAAAATCGATTTGTTCATTAAAACAAAGCCTACTTCGAAGCATTTTATTTGGCAAATTGGCAAAAAACTGCAATTTAATTTTTCCATTGTTTGTTTAGGCCTGATTAGCATTGGTTTGAGTAATTTCGTTTTTCATTCATCTCACGTTGAAAAGCTAAAAACCTGCGTAAACTCTTAGTTTTTTTATCCTATAATCATAAGGATTTAGACTAATTCACTCCTCCACATTACATGTGCCCGTGAAGGAACATTTTAACTATCCCATTATACAATAGTACTTTTGCATCAGTTTTAATCACTTACATTAATTACATATGAAAAAGATTCTTATTCCATGCTTGCTGTTGGTAGCAGTATTTTTCCAGCATGACCTTATGGCACAAAAGGCCAAATATCAGAGTATCTTCATTTACAACTTCACTAAATATGTGAAGTGGCCTAATGAAAGCAACAACACCTTCATTATTGGTGTTCTTGGGAACTCAGATGTATATGCCAGCTTGGTAGAGATGTCGGAAAAAAAGAAAGAAGCGAGTGGCGGACAGCTCAAAGTAGTCAAATTTAACAGTTTGGCCGATATAGGAGACTGTCATATTTTGTTCGTTCCGGAACGTGAGAGTTCAAAATTGGCAGAGATAAACGCCAAAACGAGTGGAAAAAATATTTTGGTCATTACCGAAAAAAGCGGATTGGCAGAAAAAGGCTCGGTAATTAATTTTATTGAAGAAGAAGGAAAGTTAAAATTTGAGCTCAATCAGGCTCAAGCCGAAATAAGAGGTTTGAAAGTTTCTGGTTCACTCATTTCGTTAGCAAAACTTGTATAAACATTAAATTAAATCCTGGTTTGTCGCCAAAATGGCAAACCAGGTACATTTTTTCAGAATACCCAAATATTTTTTACAGGTATTCACAAGCTTGTTTAAAAATCATCACACACACATTATTAAAAAAATGAAAAACACTCACTTAAAAGTGATGGTGGCTGCCTTATTGTGTGCAGTTACCCTTACAAACCCTGCCTTATCGCAAGATAGCGCCGGTGATCTTTATGACCTGAGTTTAGAAGATTTGATGAACATTGAAATTGTATCTGCTTCTAAAAAATCAGAATCTGTATTTGAAGCTCCGCTTTCAAGCTATACGCTAAGTAAAGACGAGATCCTTCAATCTGGCGCAACGAGTATACCCGATGCGCTTCGCCTTATTCCTAACGTCATCGTTAGAGAACAAGCCAATGGTGTATATGATGTTCACCTTCGTGGTATGGATAATATACCTGGTAAAACAGAGGGTGTATTTCAACCCAATACTACTACGTTGGTAATGATCGACAATCGTCCGGTATTTAACCCGAATATGGGTGGTACCTATTGGGAAGCTTTGCCGATTGATTTGAATGACATAGAGCGGATTGAGGTCGTTAATGGGCCTTCAGCACCTTTATTTGGACCAAATGCTGTAGCAGGTGTAATAAACCTGATTACCAAAAAGAACAAATCAAAAGGCATAAATACTTCTGCCAATGTTCAATATGGCAACTTTAACACGCTGATTGGTGGTGTTCGTGCTGGGTACAAAGCTTCAAAATTTGATATCGGTGTATCTGCAAATCTTGAGTCGAGAGAAAGAACTACAGGAGAATATTACCAGTATACAGGTGATCAATTTGTAGGTAGTGTCTCAGAATTGAGAAACTCACGAAATGAAGCTGTTGTGAACCAGGATGTAGCATTCCCTCAACCTGAGAGAGCTTTGCAAAGAACAGGTGCCAATCTTTTTGGAAATTACTCTATTAATGAAAGTATTAGTGTAGGTGTTCAGGCAGGTATTCAAAACTCGGATATACAAAAAATGTATTTTAACAATGGTTATACACCCTTTTCATTTAGTACTTCAAATTCACAATATATCAATCTTTTTGCCGATGTAGAAGGTGTAAACATTAGGTACTCCCGTCAAAACACCTATAATGATATAAATAGTGTGTCCCCAGGTATTCCTTTCAAATCTGATATTCTTTCCAGTGAACTCTTTGTTGATTATACCTGGAACATAGGCAGCAAATTGAGCATTCAACCAGGCTTTAATGTCCAAAATGTGACCATAGATGCTGATCATTATGTAGAAGAAGGTCAAACTAATGTATTAGGAAGCAAGAGAGAACTTCAAACTATTGCAGGTTCGTTAAGACTCGACTATAAAATTACTGATAACTGGAGAATTATCTCTGCCGCACGTCTTGATAAGTTTACTCACCCAGATAAGGCTTATTTGTCCTATCAGTTTGCTTCGACTTACAAACTCAATGAGAACAATTTGATTAGAGCTGTGGTGGCTCGTTCTAATAGCGGCTCGTTTGTTGGGCCAACCTATTTAGATGTTGAAATAGTATATCCTGTTCCGAATACTCCATTTAATGGCATAAACAGATTCGCAGGAAATGAAAATCTCGCCTTATATACCCAAGATTTGTTCGAAATTGGCTACAGAACCAAAATAAATAGTAGGATAGAACTTAATGTTGAGGCTTTCAGACAGATCGGAAACAATTTCTATTCTTTGGTAGCTAAACCAATACCTCCTCAATTTTTAGCCCCCGCATCTGATATTGTGGAGATCGAAAACTTACCTATTGAGGCTGTACAAACAGGTGTAACTGTAAGTGCCAATGTAGTTTCTAAGAAAGGATTTCAGTTTAAACCTTTCTTTACCTATCAAAGCACAATGGCTAGAAACTTTCCGTCAGGATTGAATCATCCTGATCTTAACCCTACTGAGAATATTGAAATCACAAGTGATGAGAAGCATAACAGCACGCCCTCTTTCTTTGGTGGAGCGTATCTTAACTTCAAACTTGGAAAATGGAACTTAAACATGAATCCTTATTTCATGTCGGCTTATCAGATATACAATGTAAATGATATCAGAAACGAAACGAACATAGGCAAAATCGATAATTTGCTATTGCTCAATGCAAGAGCATCATACCAGGTTACGAACAACCTGAGCTTGTATGTAAATGGTAGAAATATCAGCAATAATACATCGCGTCAATTCTATGGTACAGATACAATGGGAGCAATGGTGTTGGGTGGATTAAATCTGCGCATAGGAAATTAATGTGGTGATGATAGGCGGGTATTGATTATTTTTAATAATTATACAAGTGCTATGGGGATGAGGCGCATGCTTCATCCCTTTTTTATGTATTAATTAAAAGCTCAATAAAGGAAGGTACCACCACTAATTTAATGGAGAACAGAGATTTGGAGGTTACTGGCAGCTCTTAAAAAAGTTCAACCAAAAGAGTTTATCGCAATCTTTTTAGCCTGAACCTCATATGAGATAAAAAAATCCCTATATGGTTGCTCTACGCTTTGGCGCCTTGGTGAGCTACTCAAGGCGTGGAAGACACTTAATTTTTTTTATTCAGTAGAAAGAATTAAGACCCGTTCGGCTAGGTCATTTAGTAAAATACGAATCAAATACAGTCTACTTGTTCATGAGTTATCCCATTAAATCAACAGCAGAACTTTAAGGAATAAATCTATGTTGATAATTCGGTAAATCCCTCACTCCAAAATGCCTAAAAATCAAGGATAGTGATGAAAAAAGATAACTAAATAATTAAAAATTCTTGAATTAGCGGTTTATTCTACACGTATTTCAAAAAACTACTTTGTTCATAAATACTTGTTGTTACTCACACCATTTTATTTAGCTAATAGATAAAATACTGTAATTTAAATGCCCTAGAAATGGTTTTGACTGCTTTGACAATGGTTTGAAAATCATTCAATTTCTATGTTTTACAACTTTAATAATGAAAACATGAGTAAATATTCTGAATATTTTTAAAAGAATAACGATTTTTTTGCTAGTTCTCTTTACAGCCTTACATGCCGATTGAATGAGGAATTATAACTATACCACTATATAATAGTACTTTTGTACCGGTATTAATCATTTACTTAAAATTATGAAAAGAGTTATTATTTCATGCTTATTGTTGGTAGCGTTGTTGTATCAGCATGATCTCATAGCACAAAAAGCAAAATACCAGAGTATTTTCATTTACAACTTTACAAAGTATGTTAAGTGGCCCGACGAGAGCCACAGCACCTTCGTAATTGGTGTACTTGGAAACTCAGAAGTATTTGCCAGTCTATTAGAGATGTCAGAAAAGAAGAAAGATGCGAGTGGCGGACAGATCAAAGTAGTCAAATTTAACAGTTTGGCTGAAGTAAGAGACTGTCATATCTTGTTTATTCCGGAACGCGAAAGTTCAAAATTGGCAGAAATAAATGCCAAAACAAGCGGAATGAACCTGTTGGTAATTACCGAAAAAAGCGGCTTAGCAGAAAAAGGCGCGGTAATCAATTTTATTGAAGAAGAAGGAAAACTAAAATTTGAGCTTAATCAGGCTCAAGCCGAATCAAGAGGATTGAAAGTCTCTGGTTCACTCATTTCCTTGGCAAAACTTGTGTAAATTTTTTTAACTGGATTTACATGCTAAAATGGTAATCGAAGGATTTCTTGCAGCATACTTAAACACATTTTTCATGCAATAGCAAGTAAGTAACTAGATCTTCGGTTACCCATCTCCAAAAAATTTTAAAAAAATAAAAATGAAAAACACTCATTTAAAAATGATGGTGGCTGCCTTATTGTGTGCAGTTACCCTTACAAACCCTGCCCTATCACAAGATAGTGCTAAAGATCTTTTTGATCTTAGTTTAGAAGAATTGATGAACATGGATATTGTATCAGCTTCTAAAAAATCAGAATCTGTATTTGAAGCGCCTCTTTCAAGCTACACGCTTGGCAAAGACGAGATTCTTCAATCTGGCGCGACGAGCATACCAGAGGCTCTGCGACTTATCCCCAACGTTATCGTAAGGGAGCAAGCCAATGGTGTATATGATATTCACCTTCGTGGTAGGGACAATATCCCCGGCAAAACAGAAGGGGTCTTACAGCCCAATACCGTTACTTTGGTCATGATCGACAATCGCCCTGTTTTTAACCCAAATATGGGAGGCACCTATTGGGAAGCCTTACCTATTGATTTAAATGACATAGAGCGCATTGAAGTCGTAAACGGCCCATCGGCACCATTATTTGGGCCAAATGCAGTGGCAGGTGTTATCAACCTGATCACCAAAAAGAATAAAACCCAAGGTGTAAATACTTCTGCCAATGTGCAATATGGCAATTTCAATACGCTGATTGGTGGGGTTCGTGCCGGATACAAGGCTTCAAAATTTGATGTCGGCATGTCGGCTAACATAGAGTCGAGAGAAAGAACTACCGAAGAATACTATCAGTATACAGGCGATCAGTTTGTAAGTAATGTATCGGAGCTAAGAGATTCTCGCGGCAGAGCACTTAATAACCAAAATGTTAACTTTCCACGCCCTGAGAGATCTTTGTATAGAAAAGGTGCTAATCTTTTTGGGAATTATTCTGTAACTGAAAGTATAAATGTAGGCGTACAGGCGGGTGTGCAAAACTCGGAAATACAAAAAATGTATTTTACCAATGCATTTACACCCTTCTCTTTCAGCTCTTCAAATTCCAAATACATCAATTTTTTAGCCGAGGTGGAAGGTATAAACATCCGGTACTCTCATCAAAACAGCATTGATGGTTTGAACAGTGTCACGCCAGGTCGACAATCGAAGTATGAAACAAATACCAGTGAATTATTTTTAGATTACACTTGGAATATAGGAACCAAATTGAGTCTTCAACCAGGATTTAATGTTCAAAACGTAAACATTGATACTCAAGGTGAATTACCAGAAGGAGAAGTAAATGAATTAGGCGGAAGGAGGGCGCTACAAACAATAGCTGGCTCACTTAGATTGGACTACAAAATCATGGATAATTGGCGGGTTATTTCGGCGGCTCGTGTCGACAAGTTTACCCACCCTGATAAGGCTTATCTATCATATCAGTTTGCATCGACGTACAAACTCAATGAGAAAAATTTGATCAGAGCTGTAGTAGCTCGCTCGAATAGTAGCTCGTTTGTAGGACCAACTTATTTAGATGTAGAAGTCGTATTTCCTACGGGTACTCCAATGAATGCAATTAATAAAGTTGCTGGAAATGAAAATCTAGCTCTATACACTCAAGATTTGTTTGAAATTGGCTATAGAACTAAAATAAATAGTAGGATAGAACTTAACGTTGAAGCCTTCAGACAAATTGGCAACAATTTTTATTCGCTGATTGATAAGCCTATACCTAATGAATTCATGGCTCAGGCTTCCAGAATTATAGAGATAGAAAATTTACCTTTAGAATCTGTGCAGTCTGGTGTTACTTTCAGCGCCAATGTGGTTACCAAGAAAGGATTTCATTTTAAACCTTTCTTTACCTATCAAAGAACGATGGCAAGAAATTTGCCAACAGGCCTATTTCACCCTGATTTTAACCCTGATCAGAATATTGAAATAACTACAGATGAAGTACACGGTAGTACACCAAGTTTCTTTGGTGGGGCGTACCTTAACTTCAAACTGGGAAAATGGAACTTAAACATGAATCCTTATTTCATGTCGACGTATCAGATATTTAATATAAATGATACCAGAAACGATACGAACATTGGCAAGATCGATAACTTGCTTTTGCTTAATGCCAGAGTGTCATATCAGGTTACGAACAATCTGAATCTGTATGTAAATGGCAGAAACATCAGCAACAACACTTCGCGTCAATACTACGGTACCGATGCACTG
>DAIQNU010000080.1:0-3921 GCA_036788235.1 Cyclobacteriaceae bacterium | reverse complement strand
ACAATGGGAGCAATGGTGCTGGGAGGATTAAATCTGCGCTTAGGATATTAATGTGGTGATGATAGGCTGGTATTGATTTTAAATAATTATACCAGTACTATAGGGGTGAGGCGAAAGCTTCATCCCTTTTTTTTGTTCTATCTTGCAATGCTTAAAAGGAATTGAGTATTGTCATTTTGTATGGTTAATTGTCAAAATCAAATCTTATGACGTCATACCTGTTTACAAAATCTTTTCGCCTGAATACCCCCACTAATACCAGATTGTAGAAAGAGATTTCTGGTAAAAGCGGACGCACTAGTGTAATTGAGTTTCGCGATATTCCCCAACTCATTCATAATCCTCAACCCGAAGTCTACGCCCATTTGCAGTTACAGCAGCTACATTAAAAAAGCCTACCACAAGCTTGTTATCTACTTCTCCATTTACTCGTATGTTGGTTGGCACATTGGCGAGCGGCTGAGCAAAAAGTTCGCCAAAGCCTCCTGGCCGGTTGGTTTGGGTAGCTACTTGTCCCAAAAAATCAAACGCATCTTCAGTAATCGAATGCAACTCTACATACAAGGAGTCTCCCGGTTCGTAGCTTGGCAAAAAAGCATCATCTTCATCTTGATCCAAAGCATTGAATCCTCTACGGATGGGAGCTATGAATATGAGTCCGTCCACATTTCCACCCCTGCCAAATCCGGCATCATAGGCTGTTATTATTTCTGCAGGCCTTAAGAATGGCACACCATTTTTCCAGCCACGTGCCCAGTAGGTATCGCCTGCACCTTGAAAATCGCGAGCCCAGAATTCTGCTATCCAGCTATCTGGAATACCCAGCGCACCTTCTTCGAAAAAATATCCAATACTATCAATCTCGGGTACGCGACCCATATCAGACTCCGATTCGTAAATGTCACCGTCGAGCTCGATTTGTAAACTATAGCTTCTGCCTACCTCGCCAAAGCTATCGTTATCATCGGCTGGTATCCAATAATAATGGCCTGGTTCTTCGTTCGCCTCAAAATTATATTCTTGACCCTGATCATCAATCACTTTTATGGTTGCACCATTGACACCGACTGGCCTTGTCTGATCAAAATAGGGCTGACTTCGGGTTAGTTTAATGACCTGTGCCTCAGGCTTATTGGTGACCCAGGCATCAACTACCAAAACTGCGGGAACATCGCGCAACGTAGGAAAAATGGTATCTTCACAAGCAGCGAAAATCAACCCTAGAAATAATATATAAATGCTAAAATGCTTTTTCATGGCTATTAAAACTTGAAATTGTATGATATGGAAGGAAACAAAGTGCCGATGATTGCCAGGCGGGTGGCTGAAGTTTCAGCGGGTATACCAGCCGGACGGCGCTCATCTGATTGCGAGAAATATATGGAGAAAGGATTTCTACGCCCATAAACATTGTAGATCGAAAACACATACTCGCTAGTAAATCGCCTTGGTTCTCCTTTTCGGTTCGTGGTTTTTCCTTTTAATATGGCCGACAGATCTAGACGGTGAAAATCCGGAATGCGTATACCATTGCGAACATCACCGTAGATATAAGGTATAACATAATCCTGGTTAATATATCTGGAGTCTGGAAAAGTGGTTGGTGTGCCACTGAGCCAGGTGAAATTTGCTGAAACACTAAACTTGTCGGTCCATTCATAAAAACCAGCTACTTTTAGGTTGTGTCGCTGATCAAATCGTGTCGGATACCATTCTCCCTGATTAATCCCCTCTACTTGTAGCTCTGTTTTGGCCAGCGTATAACTAATCCATCCTGTTAGTTTCCCTTCACGTTTTTTTATAAATGTTTCTAGCCCATAAGCCCTACCAATACCACTCAATAAGTCCCCTGCCAAAAATTCATTTATCAGTATATCAGCACCATCTATATAGTCGATTTGATCTTTTGTAGCCCTGTAATAAACTTCGGCCGAACTTTCATAGGTTTTGCGTGCCCCAAAATCTCTAAAATATCCCAAAGCCACCTGCTGCCCGGTCTGTGGCTTTATATTATTGGTGCTGGGTGTCCATACATCAAGTGGGTTTGAAGCCACCGTATTAGATACTAAGTGAATGTACTGCGCTGTACGGTTGTAACTGCCTTTGATCGAACTTTTGCTATTTATCAAAAAAGTAAACGAGGCTCTGGGTTCAAAATTACCATAGGTAGCTATACTTTCGCCACTGCTGGCCTCACTAATACCCACTACAGGTCTACGTTTACCCGGACGTTCGGCTTCACCAAATTCATAGACTGAGCCTGGACCTATATAATTAAATGCTGAGTAACGAATTCCATAACTTAGCTGAAGCTTATCGCCAATTTTTTGTTCATTGGAAGCATAAATGGCATACTCAAGACTGGTTTTATTTTCAAGACTAATATTGGTAACCTCTCCATTGCTTATTCCTCTGGCTCTGGCAGGCACAAATCGATAATGAATAAATTCTCCGCCAAACGATAGCTCGTTATCACTGTTTATATAATAATTAAATTCAGGTTTAAAGTTTGATGTACTGATGCGCGAATTCCATTCAAAAGCATCAACATCGAAATCGCCAAATCCCAAAGAATAATCATAATCGCTGAAAAATACTGTAAGATTAGAAAATAAACGATCATTATATAATTTATTCCAACGAAGGGTTGCGGTCTTATTTCCCCAGTTGAAGCCTTGGTCTGCATCGAATCGAAATACATCGCGGCCTAAATAACCGGAAACGAAAAGGCGGTTCTTATCATTAAGATTGTAGTTTGCCTTTCCTGTTAAATCATAAAAGTTTAAGGCTGCTCCGTCGGATAGTACATCAGTAGCCAACTTCACCAAAACATCTGCATATGATCTTCGAGCAGCTATTACAAACGAGCCCTTGTCCTTAACTATGGGGCCTTCTACCGACAATCGGCTGAATACAGTACCGATACCCCCGTTTACTTCAAATTTTTTGTTGTTACCTTCCTTCATCCTTATATCGAGGATAGAAGAAATACGCCCGCCATATCGGGCAGGTATACCTCCCTTGTATAATTTTACTTCCTTTACTGCATCGGGATTGAAAACAGAGAAGAATCCAAAAAGGTGGGAGGCATTATACACGGGTGCCTCATCGAGTAAAACAAGGTTTTGACCTACACCACCGCCACGTACATTGAAACCCGAAGCACCCTCTCCCACTGTACTCACACCTGGAAGCAATTGTATACTTTTAATTACATCTACTTCACCAAGAAAAGCAGGAATAGATTTTATGGTTTTAATGTCGAGCTTTACAGTGCTCATTTCGGTACTTGTGACATTGTCGCCCATTGCTGTGACAACTATTTCGTCCAATTGCTGTTGTTCAGGCTTTAGTTCTACATCAATACGGGTGTTCTGGCTTAGCTCTAGCTCACGCTGCAGATTGTCGTAGCCAACGTAGCGAAACTCTAAAGTGTAACTTCCGGCTGGCAATGAAATAGAGTAAAAACCATACATATTGGTGATCGTGCCTGTGCCTGTTTCACGCACCAAAACGGAAGCTCCAATTAAGTCTTCTCCGTTGGAGGCATCTTTGATGTAGCCATTTATAGTGATACGCTGCTGAGCCTGTAGCAACAAAGGGAAATAAAAAATGACTATGAGGATTAAAAATGATCGTTTCAAAACAAAGTTTTCTGGTTGATTCAGATGTAAAAATAGAAAAGCCCCCAATATTGTTTAGAGGATTTTATAAAGCTTTTACAAACGGTTGTTTAGTTGTGATAAAAGGATTTAAAAAATGGTCAGATAAACCTACTTGATGTTGATGAGTGCTGTCCAAATACTTAAAATACGATCATCGACCCTGGTCCAAACTGGTCTGACTTTACCACCATGTGCTGCGACTTTAATTCTATCGCCAAAAAATATATCTGGATCGGTTTCAAATGGAGATGCACTA
>DAIQNU010000079.1:0-11911 GCA_036788235.1 Cyclobacteriaceae bacterium | reverse complement strand
TGCCAATATCAAATGTCAAAGACATATAATAAATGGCTCCAATTCTTGGGCCGCCAAGGCTTTGGAGATAATACTGATTCAAAAGGTTTGAACCTCCAATTTTCAAGATCGAATTCATTTCGCTCAACCGGTAGCTTAGTTGACCATCGAGTGTACTAAAGGCTGGTACCATTCCATTGGCGGGAATGGTAAAGGAAGACTGCCATTCAAACTCATCTTGCCAACGATAGGTAATATTAAATCCAAAGTTTTTGGTCAATTTTCGATTCCCAAAACTCAGATTAAATTTATGTTCTGGTGTATTAAACTCTGCTAAGAAACCTTCAGGAACATCATTCATAACATTCCAACTGTAATTACCTGTGAGCATGTAGCCTTTTGGGAGGCTGTAGGTAAGCCCTAAAGCTGCACCCATGGTAGTCACTTCATCGGCAAGATTTGTATACACCTGGTAAGTATTGCCTGTGATCACTCCATTGCTACCCAATATACCGGCAGTACTATTTAGAATTGATGCATAATTTGGATTGCCCGCTCCATCTTCTGTAGCGGTTACTATACGCACCTGGCTGATAAAATCATTATAAATATTGTAATACACAGAACCGTCGATCAGTAATTTATTAGCAATAGAGCTTTTGTAGCCAAATTCCAAAGATCGTACTTGCTCAGGCCTGACAGGATCAAGATTAGTAACTGGCACCAGTCTATTAGTTGCTGTTTCCGTAATTTCACCTGTTCTGAAAACTTCATTTCTAAAATCCTGAACTGAGAAACCTTCAAAGGCCAGCGGTTGACCTGTAGTGCTGGTTCTGATTAAATCATATTTTTCCTGATATCGGGGCAATCCTCCCAAAAGTCTTGCAGAAATTATATTCAAATCAATGTGCTGCCCTTGGGTAGACGGAATCCTAAATCCAGTTTGGTAGGAGACGCGCAAGTTATGGTTTTCATGGAGCTTATAGACCAAAGAGATTCTTGGGTTGATTTGTCCCTGAAAATTTTCGTTTTTATCGTATCTCAGCGAGCCTGAAATTTTAGCCCTTCTATTTCCAACCCATTTACCAGCCTGTACATATGTACCAAATTCATCAATGGTTATTGGATCAATACCGTCGTCGAATATAGTACCACTTGAACGAAGGTTAAAACGACGAAAAGAAGCCCCAGCCTGGAGCTCCATAAAATCTATTTGATCTGCAAAATCATATTGACCTTCAAAGTGTGACATCGTGGTGGCATCCTGAAACTTAGGGCCATCGGGCACTACACCTTCCATGGCTCTCGCTTTAGCCGATTCAAACTCAGGCGTTCCAGGTTCATATACAAAGCGATCATCAACACTTCCACGGGCAAATATATGCGCATTCTCGACAATTTGGTAGCGATTTTGGCCGGTAATATTCATAAGTTCATCGTTTGAAAGACTGTTAATCTCGCCTGGCTGTAGCCCTAAATTATGCAAATGACGAAGATATTCAGCGCCATAGGTTGCCAGATAGCCAGAAACATCATTAAAAAAACCATTTGTTTGCTCTTGCATGGTAATATCTATTACGCGCTTTCCGAGAAACTCTGTAATATAAGAATTGCCCGAATTCTCCCGTGTGGTATATCCTCTAACATAAAAATTATTGCCCCTTAGTTGAAGGCGATGTTGAACTATTGAAAAATCAGAAAGTGAATATCGCTGAGCGCCTGTATAAATACTGGTGCCATAACCCGCATTTAGAAGATAGCTAAGTTCCAGATCATCGTTGATTCTATAGTACAAACCAGTATTCAACTTCATATTATTGGCGTTGTAATTGATTAAATCACGTTCGCGAAAAGGAGTTATTGAAACAACATGCGAGGGTAAATCTCCCGCCTGTGCAAAGGCTCTGGCAGAACGTCCCGGAGCGAATATGTTGCTTTGCACACTGTTATTGGTCGATGCAAATACATTCCATGATTCAGAAAAGGGGAAAATAGCTAAATTTATCGAAGCCTCGTCGCCCATAAAATGCAGCCGATCTGATCCAGGATTGAAAGATAAGCGCTGTCCGTCTACCTCAGGCGTGCGATCTATTTCTCTATCTGTGGCATCACTTCCGACCCAATCATCAGCTTTCATGTAAGAGAAATTAACTTTGAAAGCAAATTTGTTGTTAAAAGCTTTTGCATACCGAACAGATGCTTCATACATAGGCGCTACGCCCTGATCTGCATTGTTGCCGAGATGATTCATGCCAATTTTTGTAAAAGCACTTAGTCCCTGATATTCAAAAGGACTTTTACTATTGATCAATAATACACCATTAAAAGCATTAGGCCCGTATAATGCTGATGCTGCACCGGGTATAAGCTCTACACTCTCGACATCAAGCTCCGACGGCCCATTAAGGTTTCCAATCGGAAAGTTCAATGCTGGTGCCTGAGTATCCATACCATCAATAAGTTGTACAAATCGAGTATTACCCGTGGAGCCAAATCCCCGGGTATTTATTATCTGGAAATTGATGCTACTTGTGGTTACATCAACACCTTTAAGGTTGGCTATTGCCTTGTAATAATTATCGGAAGCTGTATTTTGAATGGCCAAAATGTCCATTTTTTCAATGGTTACCGGTGACTCCAAAATTCGTTCTTCGACCCGGGAAGCAGAAACAACAATTTCATCTCCAAGCATTATTTCATCAGATAGCTGAATCTGTAAGTCTTCCTTATTCTGTTCCGTCACAATTACTTCTTTGTTACTATATCCTACATAGGAGATTTGAAGTGTAATGGGTAAAGGTTGCTGGATATTCAAATAGAAATTGCCATTACGATTTGTGGTGGTGCCAGTAACTAAGCCTTTAACCAACACATTTACGCCAATCAACCCTTCATTGGTCTTGTCGTCGGTAACCCTTCCTGAAATAGAAGTAATTGGCTGCGATACTGCCATACTATGGCATAACAATATAAATACCAGCACTTTAATGAGGTGTATAGATCTTTTCATTTGCAATTTTTAATGGTTGAGAATATGGTAGATGAAAATCTATCAATTTTAGTTGAATTTTGGAATACTTTTTATGACAAATTTTATTTTCACTTAAAACTATTTTGAAATTCTAAACGTGATGCGGCTTTGTAGGTTCAAGGCACAGTTTCAGTTTTATAAAAAAAAGTAATAGTATGAATACCATACTGCTGACGGTATGGATATATGTTCGCATCAAATAGATGATACCACCTCACTGATATAGATATTTATTACTTTGAATGGAAGCCAAATTCAATAGAGGTAGATTTTAATCTTTCTATAACCTGAATTTGTAATTGCCGTAATTAGATAAAGACAATCTACAAACAACAACAATCATTCATGGCCGTAATAGGAGAAATTATCAAAAAATCAGTTGAATTAGCTGATAAAGTTTTCACAAATCCAGAACCCGCAGAAGCTCAAAAAACCGTTTTAAAAGAATTACTTTCAAAGGCAGAATCCACCGCTTTCGGGAAACATTACAATTTTACCGAATTGCTTTCTTCGGATTCTATGCAAGATGATTTCGCAGAATCCATTCCGTATCATAGCTACGACAAGATCAGAGAAGAATGGTGGCAAAAGGTAATAGATGGTGAAGAAAACATCACCTGGCCGGGTAAGGTGAAATACTTTGCGGTATCAAGTGGTACAACCAGCACAAAAAAACACATTCCTGTAACCGATGAAATGCTAAAGTCTATACGAAAGGCCGGGCTACAGCAGGTCAAAGGCATTGCAGATTTTGATTTACCAGCCACTTTTTTCGAGAAAGAGATTTTAATGTTCGGCAGCAGCACCGATTTGAAAGAAGTCAACGGCCATCTGGAAGGTGAAATCAGTGGTATCAGTGCCAGTCAAATTCCGTTTTGGTTCGAAGGCTTTTATCGACCAGGTGATGAGATCGCCTCCATTAATGATTGGGATGAGCGCGTAGATGTGTTGGCCAAAGAAGCTCCAAATTGGGATATTTGCGCTATTTCGGGCATTCCATCATGGATGGAGCTCATGATTAAGCGCGTGATCGAATACCACAAAGTAGACAATATCCATGACGTCTGGCCCAACCTGCAAGTGTACACATCGGGTGGTGTGGCTTTTGAGCCTTATAAAAAAAGCTTCGAACGTATTTGCGGAAAGCCCTTGATAATTATTGATACCTACTTGGCCTCTGAGGGATATATTGCCACCCAAAAAAGAAAGGATACCGATGCCATGGCATTGATCACTGACAATGGTATCTATTTTGAATTTGTGCCCTTTGTTCCCGGTAACATGGATGAGAATGGCAGCATTAAGCCAGGCATAAAGGCATTGAAAATAGATGAGGTAGAAGAAGGCGTCGATTATGTCCTGATTATAAGTACAGTTGCAGGTGCCTGGCGATATATGATTGGCGATACGATTACATTTACTGATAAACAAAGAGCCGAAATAAAAATAACAGGGCGTACCAAGCATTTTCTAAATGTAGTAGGATCTCAGCTATCGGTTATTCAAATGAATGCCGCCATGGAAAAGCTTGAATCTGAATATTCCTGCACCATCAAGGAATTTACAGTTGCTGCTTTATTGGAAGAGGGTGACTATTTACATCGCTGGTATTTGGGTATAGATGGCCAAATAAACAAAGATGAAAAAGATGTTGCCCAAAGGCTCGATGCCATTTTGCAAGAAAACAACAAAAACTACAAAGTAGCTCGAAACAAAGCCCTGAAATCAGTTGAAGTAAAATTAATTCCGGTACAATTATTTACGGATTATACGGAAGAAACAAAGCAAAAAGGCGGACAGGTAAAAGTACCCAGAGTAATGAAAGAGCAGGATTTTAAAGACTGGGAAAATTTTGTAATAAGTCGGCTGAAGTGAGATTGAAGGATAGTTTTTTTTTGGAAGGCAAAAAAAAAAATGCACTAAACCATGAACCCATTGGCTGGTTCGTGAATACAAGGTAGCAAGGACGGGAATTAAAATCAAAGAGACTGACAAGTTTGATATCTATCAGTCTCTTTTTAATTTACTCAAGTTTCGCAGGTACCAGTTTTGGTGGAATTTTTGCTTTTTCGCAAAAATTGTGATAAAATGAGTGCCTGCGAAACTTGAGTGCCGTTTACTTGGCCAAAATCTTAAATTCTACCCTTCGATTTAGTTGCCTACCTTCGTCAGTGTCGTTAGTGGCAACAGGTTGCGCCTCACCATAGCCTGATGCGACGATTTTAGCACCGTCTATGCCTTTTGAGATCAAATATGCCCGTACCGATTTGGCTCGATTTTCAGAAAGCACTTTATTAGCATCATCAGAACCAATTGAATCGGTATGCCCTGCCAGTTCAATTTTCAAGCCCGGATACTTGGCAAAATATGGGAGGATTCTATTGAGTTCGGCATTTGATTCCCGCCGTAAACTGGCTTTGCTAAAATCAAAAAATATATTGTTGAGCCTAAGTGATTCACCAATTTCGAATGGCACCACATACAAACGCTTATATACTGTGCTAAAAGGTTTCAGGTTGGTAGCATCAATCACATCATTTTCAGAAAGATAATTCTCTGCATCAGCAAATACTCCATACTTTTTACCCACGGGCAGTTTTACTTCAAATGTACCTTCTGAACCATCTGTTTTCAAGCGCATTATTTCTGCATTGAGCTCCATATTTTCAAAAGCTACACTTGCATCTACTGGCTCACCTGTTTTCTTGTTTAGTACAATACCTGAAATTATTGCTCGCTCGCACACTTCTCTGCCTGACTCATACAGTGCAGAAACTTCCTTATCACTGAGCGTTCTATTGTAAATTCTGGCTTCATCTATATGCCCTTTGAACGGCCTGCTTCTTCTAAAAACCTGACGACCGATGCGGAGCGGTGCTTCTGATCGGGTATTTATACCTTTTCCGGTTTGCTTACCCATTTTATCAAGTGTGCCATCAATGTATATTTTAATAGTACCATCACGGCTCCAGGTTACCATCAAATGATGCCAATCTCCGGAGTTCAAAGCTCTATTGCTAAAAATACCATTTTCCATGGCATGAGGTGAACTAATGGCTGCCACTACTTTCAGGTTTTTATTTAGCCACAAACCAAAATGATCATTTTGAGGATCAAATGCCCACTTGGCCATTACCGTGCTCAATTCCATAGTGTAGTAGTTCTCAGGTTTTACCCAGGCTCCAAAACTCAGACCCGCAAAGTTCCCATTTAGAGCATTCGAATTTTCGTAGTCTATATATGACTCGCTACCATCGAAATAATAGGCCTTATCACCGCATCGTGAATCTTCGAGCCGAGCTCCATGTACAGTGCCCTGGATATTACCTATAACATCTGAAGGGCTTTTCTCAAAAGGAAAATGAGCAATAAGTCCTTGAGACAGGCTCTGAGCTCGTAGCTCTGAAAGATGGAAGCTTGTAATACAAAATATAGAAAAGAGAATTAAAAGTTTACAATACCGCATGAAATTACAAATTGGTTTTTTGGAAGTTCAAAGATTGGGCAATAGGGAAGATTTTGAAACTTCAAATGCTTTGAAACATTACACCGTAAGATATATGCTAAATGCGCTCCTGAGTGCATTTAGGGCGTTTTGTTTTTATTTTAAAAAAACCAAGTCAATGTATGAAATAAATGGAACGACTCGTATATTTGTGCCCCGATTGACTAGAGCTATCAAAAAGCGCATGTGGTGAAATTGGTAGACACGCTACTTTGAGGGGGTAGTGCCCGTTTGGGTGTGGAAGTTCGAATCTTCTCATGCGCACATAAACTATTAAAAAGCTTCAAATTTGATTATTTGAAGCTTTTTTTATTACAATAGTTGAAACACTTTTTCTTACCCTTCAATCATAATAATTTACAATGGCCAGACAATCATAATCAAAGGAATGCTGATAATCACGATTAAAACTTCCAAGGGTAAACCCAGCCGCGCAAAGTCAGTAAATTTATAGCCTCCTGGCCCCATGACTAAGGTATTGGATTGGTGTCCAATTGGTGTTAAGAATGCACAAGAACCTCCAATAGCCACTGCCATTAAAAATGGATCTACAGAGAAACCTAACCCTTTGGCTACACTTATAGCAATAGGTGCCATAAGCACTACTGTGGCTGCATTATTTATTATATCAGATAAGAACATAGTAATAACTAGAATAATAGTTAGCATAGCCCAAGGTGGGAAACTATTGCCGAGTGACAATACCATGGAAGCAATTTTTTCGGCACCTCCACTAGTTTCAAGTGCCGTGCCTACTGGAATCATTGCACCTAATAAAACTATAACAGGCCAGTTTATGCTGGTGTAGACATCTTTTACCGGAAGCAATCCAGTCAAAACCATGGCAACTGCCGCAATCGAAAAAGCGATCTGAACCGGCAGCAAGCCCGTAACCACCAACAAAATAGCTGCTCCGAAAATAGCCAGCGCCATAGGGATTTTGGTTTTATAACCTATTCTTAAGCTTCGCGGTGCCAAGGGCAAGCACCCCAGAGAATTAATGGTATCGTTGAGCATGTGCTCCCGGCCTTGAAACAACAACACATCGCCAGTTCTAAAAATCACATGATCGAGTCTGCGATGTATTTTTTGCTCTCTTCGCGCCACCGCCAACAGATTGATGCCAAATCTACTGCGAAGTCGCATAGCTGCAGCAGTTCGACCTATCAATTGGGCATCTGCCATTACTACAGCTTCAGTGATCACAATATTTTTAGAATTTTCAGCATCTTTTCTGAATTTCTTATCTCCAACCATTTTCACACCGGTATCTTCCAAAAATGTCTTGAGCTCATCAGCATCTGTTTCTAGAATTATAATATCACCTACCTGTAATACTTCGCTGGCTCGCGGTGCATGTATTCGGTTATTGTTTCGCACGAGACCTAAGATATGCAAATCCACTTGGGTTACTTCACCTAATGCATCTAGTTGTTTATCAACAATTTTGCATTCCTCTGTGACTTCTACCTCAGTAATATAATCGTCAATATTAAATTGATCTTCATCAGATTTTCTAGACAATCTTTGAGGTAAAAGCCTCCACCCTAATAAGCTTATGAATAAGATGCCGGCTATAGTCAAAACGATTCCAACCGGCGCAAAATCAAACATATTAAAAGCTTTTCCTGTTTCAGCGCCTCTGAATGCTGCAATGATAATATTAGGCGGTGTGCCAATTAGGGTGGTCATGCCACCTAATAATGAAGCAAAAGCAACAGGCATTAGTATATATGAAATTGGATTTCCGTTTTTTTTAGCCATATGTATGGCTATAGGCATCATAATGGCAAGCGCACCAACATTATTCATGAAGGCTGAAGCAAAGGCCACAAGCCCTGAAAGGAGGAGGATTTGAACTACAAGGTTTTGCCCGACCTTCATTACCCACTTACCGAGTATATCAATAAGACCGGAATGTTCCAAGGCTTTGCCAATGACCAATACGGCCGCCACGGTAATAACTGCGGGATGTCCAAATCCTTCAAAAGCTGTAGTAGGATCGATTACACCGGCTACCACTAATATGAACAAAGCAATTAAGGCTACAAAATCATGCCGTATACGACCCCAGACAAACAGTATCAGGGTGATGCCCAACGTTATAAAAACGATATAATAATTCATAGGTCGGTATAGTTGATAGGTTGCGCAAATATATACATAGTCCTGTTCTTTCAACAACCTTTAAAGAATCAGACAATGGATTAAATCAAAATGATTTGTTACATCAAAAAAAATATGGCTTTTTTGAATATTACTTCGACTTTTCGGAATAATGCATGAATAATTTCTTTGAAATACGTAAGTAGTATTGCAACAAATTTGATTAAACATGATATCGGTAGATCAGGCACATAGCATTGTACTTTCGCATCAATATGAACCCGCAACAGTAAAAGTCACGCTTAGGCAGGCTTATGGAAAAGTCTTAAAAGATCCTGTGTATGCTGATCGCGACTTCCCACCCTTCAATAGAGTTATGATGGATGGCATTGCAATTCAATATAATTGCTACGCCAATGGCATTAATACATATATCAGTGAGGGAATAGCCGCAGCCGGCAGCCCACAGACTGAACTACAAGTTGGAGATCAATGCATTGAGGTAATGACTGGGGCTATGTTGCCCGTAGGTACCAATACTGTTATTCCTTACGAATTATTGGAAAAAGCGGACAATTCTTTTACCATAATTAATAATGCAGCGGTTAAGCGTGGTATGCATGTACATATGCAAGGCTTTGATGTAAAAAGTGGCACAGAGCTTCTTAAGTATGGTCAGCTTTTAGAAGCGCCGGAACTAGCCGTTTGTGCCTCTGTGGGCAAGAGCGAGCTTCATGTAGCCAGTTTGCCTAAGGTGGTGGTGATATCCACGGGCAATGAGTTGGTAGATGTAAATGAAAACCCTAAGCCATATCAAATCAGAAAATCTAATGTGTTGGCTTTGGATGCTGAGCTACAGCAGTTGGGAATTATGCCTGAGTTGCTACATTTACCAGATGATCCTGATATCATTGAAAATGAAATTCGTAGCGCTATTCATGAGTATGATGCAATTATTTTGAGCGGGGGTGTATCCAAAGGCAAATTTGACCATATACCTGGGGTATTACATAAGCTCAATATTGAAAGGCATTTTCATGGAGTAAAACAAAGACCCGGCAAACCCTTTTGGTTTGGAACTGCCAAAGATGGCACCGTAATTTTTGCCTTCCCCGGAAACCCAGTCGCCACCTATTTATGCTTTCAAAAGTATTTCAAACCTTGGTTATTTAAATCATTGGGTATTGAACAAAAAAAATTGTTTGCCCGATTGGAAGAAGATTTTAGTTTTAAACCTGAACTCGTGTATTTCTTGCAAGTGAAAATCGAAGTAGATGAACTGGGTTGTATATCGGCTATGCCAATACCCGGTGAAGGTTCGGGTGACCACGCCAACTTGCTCAAAGTTGATGGTTTTCTCGAATTATCTGCAGAACAAGCAGATTTTAAGAAAGGAGAAGTTTATTCATTTATTCCATTCAGAAACTTTCTATATTAAGCCCCTAATTAAATTTTTTAAGCACACGATCAGATGCGGTTTTCTTTAGTACCTTCATTTTATTATTGTAACGCCTCGTGCGATATGTCTAATAAATCAAATAGCCTGAGGCTAAAGTAAACTCATTGAATAAAATTTATAAAATATGAATGTTAGAGCTAAATTTTTTGGTGCAGCCAGCACAGTTACCGGATCCAAATTTTTACTTGAAATAGATCATTTTAATATAATGATCGATTGTGGTTTGTTTCAGGGTATTAAAGAACTTCGTCTGCTCAACTGGGAGCCATTTCCTGTAGATCCCGCGACTATCGATGCACTGATCATTACCCATGCCCACATAGACCATACAGGCTACTTGCCTAAGTTGGTCAAAGAAGGTTTTCGCGGGCCAATATATTGCACTGAAGCTACTTACGAACTCATGCGAATCATGCTAATGGACTCTGCAAAACTTCAGGAAGAAGAAGCTAATTTTGCTCGCAAAAAAGGCTATTCGAAACATGAGAACCCTCAGCCCCTATACAATAGCAAAGACGTTGAAGCGGTATTTCCTTTAATGAAGACATTTAAGTTTGGTGAACAAAACAAGATCGATGAAAGAGTTCATGTGGTTTTTAGACATGCCGGACACATATTGGGAGCCGCTTCTGTTGAATTAAAATTACATGGCACATACCAAGAAAAAAGCATGGTTTTTTCCGGGGACCTTGGACGATTTGAAGACCCAATTCTAAATCCACCAGAGTATATAGAAAAAGCTGACTTCTTATTTGTAGAATCGACTTACGGTGACCGCTCGAACCCCATGCAAGATCCTATGGAAGGATTTGCAGCGGTTGTTAACCGGGCTGTAGATCGCGATGGCGTGTTGCTCATACCTGCATTTTCTGTAGGCAGAACTCAATTGCTCATTTACTACATGAAAGAATTGATAGAGAGCAAGAGAATTCCTGATTTGCCTGTTTATATTGATAGCCCTATGGCCATAAGTGTGACGGGGCTGTACAAAGACTTTTTTGAAGAACATAAATTGGATGAATCGGATTTGCACAACCATCATTCGGTTTTCGATTTTAAAAATATTCACTACAAACATGCCCAAGAAGAATCGATCGAGTTAAATAATATAAAAAGAAGGGCAGTTATTATTTCTGCAAGTGGTATGTGCACTGGCGGTCGCATAGTGCATCATTTGTACAACAGGCTCCAAAGACCTAATGACACCCTTATGTTTGTTGGTTATCAGGCTGTTGGTACAAGAGGAAGGAGACTTGCTGATGGCGAAAAAACCATGAAAATGTTTGGCTATGAAGTAGATGTGGTCTGTAATATTGAAAAAGTAGATGGGCTCTCAGCACATGCTGATCTCAATGAATTGCTTCAATGGCTAGGTGGATTTAAAGAATCTCCAAAACTTACTTTCTGCGTACATGGAGAGAAGGAAGTATCAGAAAAATTTGCTGCTACGATCAGTCAAAAATTTGGTTGGAATACCCATGTGCCATCACTCAACGAAACTGTTGAACTTTTTAAAGGAATATAATCGGAATTGGTATAGTATAAAATTGAAGATGCAAACACAAAAAAAACCTTTAGCAAAAAGGATCAAATATTTAATTCTTTTTGCTTTTGTATGGACAATGATTCAAGGTTCCAGACTTGTGCCCCGTAAGTTGTTGTTGATCAAGCTTACCTTCTTAGGGCAATTGGCGGGATTGGTACTTAAAAAAGAGCGTGAAAAAATATTCAAAAATCTTCAATATGCCCTTGGCGATGAGTTTGATGCGGTGCAGTTAAAAAAATTATCATACGAAGTGTTTAAACAAACCGGAAGAAACTTTGCCGATAT
>DAIQNU010000078.1:0-11947 GCA_036788235.1 Cyclobacteriaceae bacterium | reverse complement strand
GAAACTGAGCCAGTTCAGCTACTCTCTAAAAATTTGGAAAAAGACGAAAAAAATAAAGAAAACCCAACTTTGAAAAGAAACAAAGAAGAGTCACGTCTTGGCGGCCTCGGCCGCCAAGACGGCCAAAAAGAAGATGAAGAAGAGGCCGAGGGGTTAGAAGAAGAAGTAATAAGGATAATAGAAGAAAAATCAGACCAAAATTATAAGAATAGCAAATTTAACAAAACTGCAACTTCCGAACAAAAAGAATTGATTGGGCGCGCCTACAACAACTTCAACACTTATGATCCCTTTGTCGAAAACTTTATTGACGAAGAGATTGAAAAAATTAGCCAATTTGAAGAATACGGGCCGGATATCAAACATAGCTACCAAAGTTATAAAAGCGAGACTAATATCTCTCTGAATGAGAGCTTCGACTTTGCTCACGAAAAGGAAAGACCGAGTCTGCTAGAATTAAAGACAAGGCCAAGAAAGCTCAGCACTTTATCAACTTCGGGAAAAGGATTAAACACTTCTTATGATCTGTCTAAGAAGCCAGGATTCGATAGAACCGCGAAAACGCCTGACGGGTATAAAAACCGTACTTTTTCGTTAGCCGAAGGCCGGAGGACAAACTCTTACTCAAAAAATTCTTTTGAAACTATTAAAACTTCTCTAGCGGACGATTTGGGGCAAATGTCGGAATTCAATCGCCAAAGTTACAAAACTCCACCAAAATATCCGACTAAAAGCACGAAAAAGTCATCGCCGAGCATTTTGAGAATATCTTCGATCTCAAGCATCACAAAAGCCAAATCGATGGCTCACGAGCTCAAAAAGCGAACCAGGTTCGAAAAGGGCAAGTTTCAAAAATTCGAATTTTCTGATCCAAAGAGCAGAGACAGTGTTAAGAGTGTCAAATTCATCGATCTCGGCGAAGCCGAGCAACAATCTTTCGATTTTGTGTTTAGTTTGAAAAATTACCCGAGCCCTGCCATAGGTATCTTAATTTAGTTTAAAAGTAGACATTTTGAATCTGAAGCCTTCTGAAACTATTCCGGGGCAGTTCGTAGCGTCTACTACGATGTCTGGGATCCATTTTCTCAATATTAGCAAGGACAAGAGGCTAGAAACTACTAAAAGATACATACTAGCAGGTTTTGTTTAGAATTTAAGCTTTAGGAAGTTTGTACGGGGATATTATAGACTTTTTGGAGTTTCAGGACACCATTGTCTTCTGCTCCTTTGATAACAGATGCATCTACCAAGTCCACAACGACACCATCACCCAAATCTGCCCTCTCCATTTGGACGATGACCAAGACCGGGTTTCGCTCCTCGGAAAAATCTTCTTCAGACTCGAGCCGCTGGACCAGGATGAATCCAAGAGCTTTTTGGTGAGAACCAGCTTCTACGAACTTTCAATCTTTTCAATAAAAGAAAGAAAAGTGAATTTATCAAAAACAATTTCATTATTGTTGAAATTAATACTTTCGTTTTTCAGCTTGAACGTAGAACTATAATCAGCTACTCTTAATGAACTTTCTTGAAAAGTGAGCTTACCTTGAATGTCTGGTGTAGCGGCCAGCCCGCCAATCTTTAGATTTCCAGTTAGCGTACCTTCAAGTTCATCTAGCATTCCAAAAGTAAAAACTTCAATATCGGCAAGATCCAAACTACGTATAGAGAGTTCAAAATCCATAGGATTAGGATTATCTTGCATAGGATAATTCCCCTTCAATTGAAATAAGTTCTTGCCTTTTAAGCCTAAGTTTACATCCAAAACATCTTGAGCTTCATTGTCGACATCCATATAAAAATCGCCCAGTAAAGTTTCTTTTACCTCCAGGTCTTTTACATTGAGATTTACATCAAAATAAGAAGCCTCCTCGTCAAGATTAAGATATACCTGCCCGTTCATATTGCCCTTGGTAAGGGCTCTTCCGGCTGGTAATTCTACCAGATTAAATAAATTTCCGATGTCAAAAGCTTTTAATGCAATTGCCAGTCCATTGTCTTCATCATCAAAAGAAATCTGCTGATCGCTATAGCGCATATCCATGTTGTTCAATTGAATGCCTGATGGAGAAAATGCCAGATAGTTATCTTCTGCAATTTCCCATTTTTGATAATTGAGCATGACACGGTCGGGCAAAAAGCTAAATTTGGTTAAAGTATCGGATCTCTCTAAGTTGCCAATCAACCAATATTTCGTTTCGTCTTTCGAGTCGGCAATGTGGAATGCCTGGTAAATAGTATTGTCACGAACTAAACCACCATATGTGAGTGAATGCAAATATACCGAATCGTATTGCAGAGCTTTTAGTCCTAACCTATAACGCATTTCTTTATTATCAGATGAAGCTCGAATAAAAATGGAGTCAGCTTCCAGCTGTCGGTAGTTTATTTCTCTTAATAATGTCTCAAATTGTAGATCATGGCTGTTATGGTCAAATTTTACCTTTACGGATGCTTCAGCCAGGTTGCTGAGTCCGGGTAGTAATTCCTGACTTATTATAAGACCCTCGTCAAAGTCAATGGTGAGTTCCATATGCTCTTTGCCACGTACATTACGGCTGGTGTCCTCGCCATAATAATAATTGAAATGCTCTTTCATCAAATCTGGCAAAGCCTGGAGGTGGAAGTTGGCATCGAGTCGGGCGCTTATAAAGTCTGAAGATATTTCACCCGTAGATATCGTATCTGCTAAGGTCAGGAAAACACTGGCAGAGTCTACATAATATCTATCGAGACTGCGCCACACATTGATGTCCGTAAATGATGCCTCAAGGTCAATTTCTTGCAAGGGCTTAATCGTGGCCGATGAACGAAGCAAACCATTAACCCGCATGGGCTTCGTTGATAAGTACAATTCGTACATATCTGCATGTTGCAAATCTACTGACAAATCATAGGTAGATAGCAGACTATCCATAAGCGCCTCAGCATCTATCGCAAACTGCAAATTAGGGTCATCGATAATAGCCATTGCCTTTATTGTATTCTTTTCAAATATTGCTTCACCCATCAGCGGTTGATATGTATACTTCTGATATTGTATGTCTTCTAATGCATATTCAATTTTGCCTGATACATCGTTATTGTCCGACATTTGTAAGCGCCCTTTGCTTTCGAAAGAAGTGATTTGTAGATTCTGTAGGGTTAGCAACTCACCTAGCTTGAGAGAATCGGCCTTGAGGTTGTAGATCAATGAATCATAGGTATGCTTTGCTGTGCTTTTATACCGTCCCGTTGCAGCCAGATGGCCAATTGTAGATGAAATATCCAGTTCGGCATTAAGATCATTCATGCTTCCCTGGGCAAGCAAGTTAATTTCAGTCAATTCCGGGATGCGCATCTGCATGGTATCAAGCCATTTCGCAGCCAATTTATTCACGGTAGTATCGGTGATACGTAGTGGTTCAAGCCTGGCATCAAACTGCATCAACTCCATATCAGATAAGTTGTTAAATTGCCCGGCAAGTGCTAAATATGATCCATTGCCCATATCTACAGTTATGTTATCAATGTTCATTTGAGAGAGGTTACCGGCCAGTTCGCCATTGAGTCCGATGCCTGTTCCGCTTAGCAATTTCTCCTCAAAATATTCATCGGCATCAGGATAAAAAGAAAAAACATCTGCCCATGCAAAGTAAACTTCCGGTATGGATAAGGCGAGCTCAATTGGCTCGGATAGTTCGTACAAAGAAGCAGGGTTTTGATAATTAACTTTAAGGTTAAGATCCTTTATATAACTGTTGAGTGAATTCAAATTGAGCTTTTTAAGGCTCAGTTCAGAATTGTCAGCATAAAATCCCGTGCTTAGGGTAATATATTGAGCGCTGTCGGCCAGGTCGATTCGAAGCATCGCAAGATCCAGTGCTGCTGTATCGGCAGTCAACTGTATTTTTTTTACATCCAGATTCAGAGTGCCATTATATAAGTTTTTTTCGGGTTTATGTGTAGGCAAGGTAGTGTAAGCTCGCTGCGAAACACTGGCAGTAAAGTTTTCGGCATTTAGAATCTCCGCATATATATGCCATTCGAAGCCTGGAAGCAGGTTGTTGGCGGTATCGGCAGCAATGATTTCGTCAGAATCTGCTACATTTTCTCCGTCTTCATCAGCCGATGCTAGTTGAAGGATCAAATTGTTATCGATAAGGTTCAAAGAGCCCGCCTGCACTATTTGTCGACCCAAGTCAATGGAGGGGTTTTCCCAGCGTAATTTACCAAAAGAGTGATCTATAGCGATTTGCGGTGAGTCGAAGATCACCCTTACCGCATCCATGTTTATGCCATTGAGGTAGATGGATAGTGCCGTTGGATCTGATTCTTCTATCACTGTGTCTTTGGGTATGTAGCCATCAAGCATCCGACAAACAATCTGCGTGTTTTGCAGGTCGAATTTATTGGCATTGTAGTTTTCATTATCAGTATCAATCATGAGCCTCGACAATGCCACATGACCAAGTTTCCCGCTTACATCAATACCTCCACCTTCATCGTAAAACACCACGTTTGATTGTATAATTTCTGTAATCGTGCTGCTAATCAACCATGATTTGCCATCTTTTTCTTTTGGCACAGTATCATTTTCAGCGGCAAATGCTTCGGGTATGAAAGTGAAATTGAAGGTAGTATCGCCATCCATTCTTTTGAGATTAACGGTGGCGTCTTCGAGAAGAACATGGTTTAAGTTAATTTCATTGCGCAATAATGGTGTAAGATTAATACCGGCACCAAATTTTCCGGCATAAAGCAATGTATCAGCTTGCTGGTCTTCGATGTATATATCGCGCAATTCCAGATTTTTAAAAAATCGCAGGTTTATATAGCCAATGCTTACATGAACGTCAAGCTTCTCGATCAGGTAACTTTCTGCATATTGAATCAAGCGGTTTTGTACCGGTGGCAGTTGCAGAAGTAAGGTGAGAATTAGGGATAATATAAAAACAACCAGCACGGTTCCTGCCAGTATTTTTATGATTTTATAAGTCCATTTTTTGATATGGCCGAAAAAGCTGTTTTTGTTTTGCACTAATTGTTTGACCTTTCTTTATAATTTCAGTTGTTCAATATACTTAACGAATAAAAAGCAATACCTTCTAATTATTTGCGAAAATATTTAATTTTCATAAAAAGCTTACATAGCATATACGCATATCAAATGCTTTTGATTTATCGGCAAAAGTACAATTACCATTTAGGATAGGTTTTGGATCAAGTTTTATTCTTTTTTTTACTTCTAAGCCTGCCAAATGAATTGGTAAACATTGAATTGCACTAAATAAATGCGCTCAACTTCAAAAGCACAAAAGGATTCAACCTAAGGTGGTTTGATTGAGAACTGTATTAATAGCTTATTCAAGTTTTGCACATGAATTTAATGCAAAAATTAGAAGCCTCCACTTTTTTTATTATTTGAGCAGCGCTTTTCAAATTGCAGTTACAACAAAACATGAAAGGTGTAGGTGACGCTGAAAGGGTCAAATTATAATAACCACGAGTGAAAACCCGTGGTATTAGCACAAAACTGGATCCTGGTATACCTAAGTTACTGATTACAACAGCATACTTAGGTATAGTATGAATAAAGAATGTATAAACGTTTATTCAAATATCCCACCCATCCACTCTTCAGGAATCTGGTTGATCGAGTCCCGAAGCAAATCGCCCCATTGCTTACTCACCGATGCCATATCTGCTTCTGTAAGCCTGTGTACTTTTATTTCAAAGCTATCTCTGTTGTAGATAATTATATCGATTGGGAAATCAACATCATTGGCACTTACCCTGGTGCTGTCGAATGACAAATAGCCAGTTTTTAAAGCAAACCGCATCGAAGCATCGTAGCCTAAAGTTCTGCGCAATATTGGTTTGCCATACCCGGAATTGCCAACAATGACAAACGGGGATCCCTGACTAACTTCAATCCAGTTACCTTGTGGATACAACAAAAAGAGGCGATGTTCTTTATCGCCTTCAAACTGCCCACCGATAATAGCATGCAGATTAAACTCTAAGCCTGATTCCTCCAGTGAAGCTTTATCTTCTTTTGCCACTCTGCGAATTTGTTCGCCCAAAGCATTGACTGCCTCATACAATTTGGTAAATCCATGTTCCTCTTCTATCACTTCTCTAAAATAGGTCAAGCCTTTATCGCGGATGCTGCGTAGCCCGGAAGTCAATAAGAATATGGAGTGTTTTTCGCTGCGATGAATAAAATATTTTTTAGCGGTTGTAGTTTCAGTGCCTGATGTAAGCCGGGTGTCTGCAATAGCTACCAAACCCGTTTTAACTTTCATGCCTAAGCAATATGTCATGGTTTTTATATATTAGATTAATAATTTTCTTGAATTTATTGTTGTTGTACAGTCACTGTATAGCCGGTTTTGTTAGCGCCAGTGGTTTTTAATACACCTTTTATAGGGCTACAATCACTGTAGTCTGCACCATGACAAACTTTAATAAAGTTGTGATCAATTAAAATATTGTTGGTAGGATCAAACCCAATCCAACCTTTTTCAGGCAGAAATACCTCCACCCATGCATGCATTGCGGCATCTCCTGCATAGCGTTGGCCTTGGTTGATGTAGCCCGATACATAGCGTGCTGGTATTTTATTCGCACGGCAAACACCAATGAAAAAATGCGCAAAATCTTGGCATACACCTCTTTTGTTTCGGATAATTTCCAACGCCGTGGTATGTACATCAGTTTCTACCGTGTCAAACTCATAATTATCATGGATATAACTATTCAATTGCATCAGAAACTCGAATACAGAAGGTGAGTTTGTTGCCTTGCATGCATCGTCAAGCTCTTCATCGCCCGGATTGGTAAATTTGGTTTGCAATAAAAAATGATGATGGTCGACAAAAAAATCGACACTATTATATTTCTCCATTGATTCGTCCAGTGTAATTGGGGTAAAGTCAAATGGATTTTGTTCAGCCACATTTAGGCTTGCTTCAAGATTTATTTCTAATCTCGTAAAATGATTGCGTGTATGTAATAATGTTTGCGTAAATCCAAAAGGATTAATTGAACTGTAAAACAACTCACCTAGAGAATTGGTAAATGATGTTTTCCATAGTTTTTGAAGCTCATTATCTTGAGGCATCACCATTAAAGCAAATGTAGCCTCACTCACCTCAGTTTCGTAGGTATTTAAGGTATTATAGGTAATCTGATACTTTGGCATTTTAATAGTTAAGGTAAACTTTTTCCAAATTTACATTGAGATCGTAAATATAACTCAGTGTTTTGGAAAGGAAGTCATTGGGCTGGTCTTCAATTTCTTCAATGGTAAGATATTTAAAATACTCCTTCATTCTTCCCACTTTCCAGTCGATGGAGTGCTTGTCTGGATCCTTTTCCAGACTAATTTCATCATGGTAAGCCTGCAGGTGCTCAAGATTAGACGAGACCGAGCGGGGAAAGTTGCGGTTTAGCAATAAAAATTCCATAGTATTTAGTCGCGATGGTGATGATTTGTACAATCGACGACACATATCATAGCCTTCTGCCGATTTCAATAAGGTTCCCCATTGAAACGACTCAACTGATTTGGCCAGTTTCATCTCTCTAAGTTTTTTAATATCGTTCAATTTACTTTGTGCCATTCGAATAACCTGCACAGCGCTCTCGAGATGCATACCCATTTTGATAAATGCCCATGCCTCGTCATGTAACATGGAGTATTGAATTCTGCTCTTCACAATGGCAGAGTATTCAAGGTTGTTTTGTGTAAATTCATATAAGCCACGGGTTCTGAAATAATCCACCGGATACTCATTGATGAATCGGTAATATTTGTTGATGGCTTGCCATAGCTCTGTCGAAATCATATCCCTGGCGCCACGGGCGTTTTCCCGGGCACTATATACTGATGATTTGATGGATGAAGGTTCCTGATCATCAAGTGCCAAAGACTCTAACACATCTGCTTCGTTTATTTTATCAATAGATGGCACGGGCAATCCAGCCATATTTAAAATGGATGCCAAGGCCAGCTCCAGTTGATTTTCTAATGGCGCATCGAGTGTTGAAAAATACTGTACCTGCATGTATCGGGTCAGGTTTTCTGATCTTTCGAGGTACCGGCCCAGCCAGTATAAGTTGTTTGCTACTCTTGAAAGCATATATTAGTCTGTAATCCAGGTGTCTTTAGAGCCACCTCCTTGTGATGAATTTACTATTAAACTACCCTTGCGCAAAGCTACTCTGCTTAAGCCACCTTCCAGCACATATTCTATATTTTTACCAAGCAAGGTAAAAGTACGCAAGTCTATATGTCGCGGTTCAAAGCTGTTGCTATCTTCAATATATGTGGCATGTGTGGTAAGCGACATAATCGGCTGAGCTACATAATCACGGGGTTTATTTTTTATCAGGGTTTTTACTTCTTCCAACTCTGCTTTGCTTGCCTTACTTCCTATGACAATGCCGTAGCCACCTGATTGATCAACAGGTTTGATGACCAAGTTGTGTGCGTTTTCTAATACATACTTCATTTCATTTTGTATTTCGCAGCGGTAGGTAGGCACATTTTGGATGATAGGTTCTTCCGACAAATAATACCGAATAATATCAGGCATATAGCAATATACAGCTTTATCGTCCGAAACACCTGTGCCTGGGGCATTAATAATACTAATGTTGCCTTCGCGGTATACATTCATAAGACCCGCTACGCCCAATGCTGAGTTGGGGTTAAAGGCCAAGGGATCCAAAAAGTCGTCATCAACCCTGCGATAAATCACATCTACTTTTTGTGCGCCAAAAATAGTTTTCATGTATAAAAAGCTTTTTTCGACGAAAAGATCCCGGCTTTCAACCAGCTCTACACCCATAGATTGCGCTAGAAAAGAGTGTTCGTAATATGCCGAATTGTGGATGCCAGGTGTAAGCACCACACAACATGGATCATCTATGCCATCGGGCGCTACCGATTGCAGCATTCGAAGCAATTCTTCAGGATACTCCACAATAGTGCGTATTTGGGTGCGCTGAAAAATGCCAGAGAGCGTTTTTTTCATTGCCTCGCGATTGCCTAGTACATAGCTTACGCCTGACGGACAGCGGACATTGTCTTCCAACACATAGTAGTTGCCATCTTTGTGTCTGATGATATCTGTACCCGAAATATGATTGTATATCGAAGCAGGAGGTTCAAAATCAAACATAAATTTATTGTAATTCACACTTGAAAATACCAATTCTGCCGGTACAACCTTATCCTTTAGTATTTTTTTGTCATGGTACAGGTCATGCAGAAATAAATTAATGGCCTGGTTTCGCTGAATTACGCCTTTTCTGATTATGTCCCATTCTTCTGATGGAATAATACGTGGAAAAAGATCAAAGGGAAAAATACGTTCTACACCTTTATTGTTTTCGTTGTACGTAGCAAAGGTAATACCCTGATTTAAAAAGGATAGTTTGGCAGATTCGTCGAGTGTATGAAATTCGTCGGAGCTAAAACCTTTAAATGCGCTGGCAACTTTTCGATATGCTTTTCGCACTTTCCCTTTTTCATCAAATACCTCATCGAATAATTCGTCGCCGGGTATGTAAGTATTGAATACACCCGCTGTAGTTATTTCTTCCATAGACTCTTTTTTTATTTGCGGATTACGTTACTCAATCATAATCTAATGTAAAAATTTTAATTTACATCAACAGTTTAAGTATTAATTTCAATCAATAATAGTAATTGTTTGTATATTTTCAATAATATAGATTAAAATTTGAACCAAAAATTTATTAAAATAAGTTTTTATAACAAAATATGGGTTTAAATTTACCCATATTTCTTGGTAATGTAGGTTTTTTTCAAACCCTGGTTTTGCCATTGAGAAATTTATTTAATCATTGGAAAAAACAAACATTTTGCTGTGTGGCTTATTTAATACCTTTAATAATTAAACTACGTAAATAAATTAATTAACTATGCAAAAAAGTTTAATGTTTATGATTACCGCATTGCTAATGGCTCAGTCAGTGAGCAGCCAAATTAAAGTTCGGGATGAAGTAGAAGATCGATATAAGTGGAATTTGGCCGATTTATACCCAACGGAAGAAGCTTGGAAGGAAGAGAAGAGCCGACTACAAGCAGAAGTAAAAAAAGCTGAAAGCTTCAAAGGCAAAGTAACCCAATCTGCCGCTCATTTGGCAGAAGCACTCAACTATTTTACTGATATTCGTAAGGAAATGGTTCGCCTGCATAGTTATGCATCCATGTGGTCTGATCAGGACACCCGGGTTACTAAGTATCAAGGGATGAAACAGGAAGTCAGCCAGTTGTATTCTGATTTTGGCAGTGCAATCTCATATGTGGAGCCTGAAATACTCGCGACCGATGAGGCTACGATCAAAAAATATTTGAAGGAGGAGAAACGACTTGCAGATTTTGATTTTTATCTGCAAGACCTCATTCGAATCAAAGCTCACAAAGGATCAGAAGAAGTTGAGAAGGTCATCGCGCAGGCCTCACTTATGGCTGGAAATGCCTCTTCTATTTTCAGTATCTTTTTTAATGCTGAGTTTCCTTTTCCTGAGGCTACACTTTCTGATGGGAAAACCGTCACACTCAACACAGCCAACTTCAGTCTGTACCGTGCTTCAGACAATCGCGAAGACAGGAAACTGGTTTTTGATACTTTTTTCAGCAAGCTGGGGACATTTCAGCAGACTTTTGGTACGCAATTGTATGGCAACCTTAAGCGCGACTTATTTTATACCAAAGCGCGCAATTATAATTCAACATTAGAAAGTGCACTTGATTCAGACAACATTCCAGTGGCCGTGTATCATAATCTGGTAAAAAATGTGAATGACAACCTGACGACTTTTCATAGATACCTTTCGCTACGTAAGCGCATGATGGGGCTTGAGCAACTCAACTATTACGATTTGTACGCCCCACTAATACAAGAAGTCGATCTTGAATATACTGTAGAAGAAGGAAGCGCCCATGTTTTGGCGTCTTTAGATCCATTAGGGAAAGCATATACTCAGGTAGTTGATAAGGCATTTAATGAGCGCTGGATAGACATGTACCCCAATGAAGGTAAGCGATCTGGTGCTTACTCCAATGGAGCAGTTTATGATGTGCATCCTTATATACTCATGAACTACAATGGAAAGTACAATGATGTCAGTACTCTTACCCATGAGCTTGGTCACACCATGCACAGCTACCTGGCCAATAAGGCTCAACCGTTTGCCAAAGCTAACTACACTATTTTTGTGGCCGAGGTAGCTTCTACGCTCAATGAAGCCTTGCTGAACGATTATTTACTTAATAAACTCGATGATCAAAATGTTAGACTTTCAATATTGGGCAATTATCTGGAAGGTGCTAAAGGTACCTTATTCCGACAAACCCAATTTGCAGAATTTGAATTAATGATTCATGAAATAGTCGAAAGAGGAGAGGCACTTACCGGCGAAAAATTTAGCGATTTGTATCTTGAAATTACTAAAAAATATTATGGACATGATCAGGGTATTTGCCTGGTTGATGATTTTGTAAAGTTTGAATGGGCTTACATACCACATTTTTACTACAATTATTATGTGTACCAGTATGCTACATCATTTACAGCCTCACAGGCATTGGCAGAAAAAGTTCTGGCCGGTGAGCAAAAAGATGTAGATCAGTATTTGGCGTTTTTATCGGCAGGTGGATCTAAGTATCCGGTTGATTTGCTAAAAGATGCCGGGGTAGACATGGAAAGTAGCGCTCCTTTTGATCTTACCATTCAAAAACTCAATAATGTCATGAGCGAAATGGAGGCCATACTTGATTCCATGGGCAAATAATTATAATAAAGACTATAAATAAAAAAAGCTCCAAATTGGAGCTTTTTTTTTTGCTGTAGAGGAAGGATTCGATCCTCCAAGGAGCGGTTAGCCAAGCGACTGATCAACTCGCTAGGTTTATTCCGGACTCTCCACC
>DAIQNU010000077.1:0-11999 GCA_036788235.1 Cyclobacteriaceae bacterium | reverse complement strand
TAATCATAATCCCATTCCCAGCGGTTTAGTGCATTGGCATTGATACTATTGAGCATACTTTTTTCAACGAACAAAACCGGACTACCTTCGCATGCATTCAAGGCATCAAATTCAGCTACAGGATTGTTATATACGATAACTCGACGGGTATCTTGAGAGATACAACCCGAAGCATTATCACGGGTTTGAAGCCTCACTTCGTATATTCCGGCCTGGGTATATTGTTCTGTAAAAGGGCCAAGCCTGGTGGCAGAAAATGCAGCTCCAGCCGGCACACTACGGGTAAGTGTACCATTTTCGTCGTAGAAAAACCATTTGTAAGCTGTATTGGCATTTACACCTGTCGAAACATCTTCAAAGGTAAATTCATACAAACCGGCATTATCTTCATTTTCGCAAAGAGCAGGTGGATTTACATTGATCTGTGCTATGGAGGTGGGCGCTACATTTACGATCTGCTGTATTTCTCCAAAGCAATTTCCAACGGTATTTTCATCTTGAATTCTTAACCTGACCAATTTTGGGCCTCCAGTGTCGTAACTTAAGCTTGGATTACGATTGGTAAGTGTCTCAAGCAATGGGTCTGTAAGGTTGGGGCCATCAAAAAACTCCCATTGATAGGTAAAATTGGCTCCAGCGATATTGGCAGTGGTGTTTTGAAAGTATATAAGGTCTCCTATACAAAATTCAGTGGTCAAAGCACCCATAGCGTCTGTCAATCGGGTTACATAGGCAGGCACCGGTGAAGGCACAATCTCAATGCCACCATCAGCAGTTACTGGTTCCTCGCCATCAAGGATACAAGTTACAACCATTCCAATTGTTAAGGCGCACATCGAAGCGGTGCCCAACCGGGTAGGGATTCCCCGGATTAGCAGGGTCATTGGCTGGTACATTTATCAAATCGCTGTTAGATCCGGGGTTAGCCACTGGCGTCACAGTGGTTTGGGTACCCGGAGTAATACCAGGAATCTGCATAGTGCCGCCCAAATAAGCCCAATTGATGTAGCGCTGCAGGTTGTTTTCGTTGAAATCACGTGGATAACAATTCCAGTCGCTAACATCCTGAAAACTAACCCCGGCAGCAAAACCCTGACAAACTCTAAGTGTGACAGGCGCTATAGCCAGACCCACCTGATCTGTATCCCACAGCGAAACATTGAGTTCCATACGGGCATCTGCAGCTGGTGTACAAGCGTTGGTTGCCGTAATGATAATAGTGTAGCCACAATCTACAGTGCTTTCCGTATAGGTGTGAATAAAGTCCGGGGTGTAAATTGGATCATTTAAGCCGTCATCTATAGGATCATCTGCACCAGACAAAACTGTGGTATTGCCATCGCCCCAATTAACAGTAAAAACAGCGTCTGCTGTGGCATAGCGGTATAGGTTTTTAATATTGACTTCCAGTGGAACACATCCTTGCAGAGTAGTCACCACCTGATGGCCCGATTGCATGGGTCTGGAGCACTGAGCCTCGACTGATTTTGGTAGTAAATTTACCATTACTGACCCTAAAATCATCCAAAGAACGCTTATTTTCAACTTCATACTTACTCAATTTTTGCCTGGACGGCGCAGCTTGAAATGCAAACTACAAGTAAGTAGGGTAATGGACTAATGACCTATAAATGAGCCGTATGTATATGCCGTGACATAGGAGGCAGATGTTAACTAAATGCACCAGCTAAAATATAAAACTTAGAGAAATTTATTACATGTACAGAAATACCGTTTTTTTTAAGGTTTTTTTAAAAATCCAAATTTTACCCATCCCTACCATAGTGTAATGTGGCTATGTTAATGGTACTTTGTACTATTTTAATAAGCCCAATTTTTATTTTCTTAAAATCAGGACTACTCATTCGATTTAAATGAATAATTGCCTAAGAGTATACTTCATAAAAAATCAAGCATTATTTCAGAAAAGACGCTAACAATTTTCTAATAAAAAAATCATCCTTTCAGAGCTCTCTGCCTGATAGGGATTTAGGTCATAATCTCCAAAGAGACGAATAAGCCTTAAACCTGCCTTATCAAAGTACCTTAAAAACTCTTTTCGTTGTATGGCTTTTACTTTTTCCTGGTAATGATACGCTTTGCCTGCATGCTCAAACGAGATATCCTTTATTATATAATCATCTTCACGCAGCCACTTCCTTATATGGAAATTGATACCTTCAACCGTTTTGTACTCTTCAGGTACAAGGTTATGTACTACAGTAAATGGATTTAAAAAGTCTATGAGCAGTTTGCCACCTTTACGAAGGGCGGTAGCAGCAGCTACAATGGAGGCTTCATTTTCTGCTTCACTATCAAAATAACCAAAGCTTGTAAATAAATTTAGTATGTAATCGAAGCTCCCTTCTTCCCAAACTTCCCGCATATCGTGTACAAAGAACTGTAGCTTTTCATTGGCGTATCTATTGGCAAGACTAATATTCTGTACAGATAAATCCAGGCCTGTTACCCGATAGCCTTTGCTGTTTAAATAAATTGCGTGTCTGCCCTTTCCACAGGCCAGATCCATTATATGGTCTTTTGTGTCAAAATGGAGAAAATCAATAAGCTTGTCAATAAATTTTCTGGCCTCTTCAACATCACGGTTTTTATATAAAATATGATAGTATGGGGCGTCGAACCACTCACCAAACCATTCTTTAGTTTTCGACATTTTGAATTTCAATAAATGGGACTATTCCCTCACTGGTGTAGGTAAGAATTTCACCATCCTTACCTGTATAAATCAAAAAGACATCTATTTCAGAAATGTTTTCAGAAATTTCTATAGCTTTTTCAGCACCTAACACCATAAAAGCCGTGGCAAAACCATCAGCTGTCATGCAGTCTGGCGCAAAGACTGAAGCACTGAGTATGTCACGAAAAGCCGGAAAACCTGTTGTAGGATCTATGGTATGCACCAGTAGTCGGCCATCAATCATTTTAAAATTTCGGTAGTTACCAGATGTGGCAACAGCCCTGTCTGATACGGAAGCAATAGCTGTGAAATCCCGTTCTTCATAAAATTCTTTACTAGGGTCTTCGATTCCTATTCGCCATAAATTGCCTTTGACATTTTTGCCTTTGCAAACCACTTCACCACCAATTTCGACCATCATGTTTTCAATACCTTGAGCTGTTAGATAATCCGCCACCACATCAACCGCATAACCTTTTGCAATGGCACTAAAATCAATACGGATACCATGTCTCTCTTTACAAACCCGTTCTTGATCAAAGTTTATTTTATGAAAACCGACATTTTCCAAAATTTGGAGCACCTTGGCGCTATCGGGCAATTCGCGGGGTTTGTCAGGGCCAAATCCCCAGGCATCGACTAACGGCCCTACTGTGGGATCGAAGGCTCCATCAGAAACTTCATTGATCCATCGGCTCGACTCCAGCACCGGTAAAAAGTATGAACTTTCGAATACAAAACATGAATCGCGATTGAACCTTGATATTTCAGAATCTGGTATGTAAGTAGACATTGAGAGATTCCAATGATACAACAATGAGTCAATTTCATATTGGAAATTTGTGCCTTTAGGATGCTGATATTTTATGGTATAATGTATAACACCCATTGTAATACCATCAAAAAAAACCTCTTTGGGCTTTCGAAACTGCCATACAATAAATACCAGCAGCAGTAGCACAAAAGGATATACAATCGGTACCAGTCGGTTTTTTGTCATTCCATTTGGAGTTTTCAGGCTGCAAAGTAAATGAATAGGCAGCAATAAAGCATCTGATAATTTGAGAATTGAACCAATAGTGACTTACTTTGCATTCGGTTTTTGATCTTAACTGTTTGTATTGCAAAAAGTGAGAAGAGCCTTATTCATGAAGTTTACAATTGTCGGCTGCAGGGCATCAAACATACACAGTCATGAAATTTTTCAATGAAAGCATTGCTTTGTATTTAGTGTAGAAAATTTTAAAATGTCATATTTAGAAAGATTAAAGTTAAAGTGGGGATTATCGAGCTTATTGCAAGTTATCATAATACTCTTTATTTTTTCCATTACCGGTTTCACCATTATTTTTTTAAAAGACATTTATTTTGGCTGGTTTGGTTTTGACGATCTTACACCATTTTGGCTCAAAACGGTCATTTATTTATTGCTAGTTTTCCCAAGCTATCAAATACTTATACTTGCTTATGGCGCGCTATTTGGCCAATTTGAATTTTTTTGGGCTAAAGAAAAGAAACTATTCAAGCGTATCACCAGCATTTTCAAAAAGAAAGAAGAAGACTTATAGTAGGCAATATTTCTATTTACCAACCGGTTTAATATCAGTACATTTATACCTGAATGGAAGGCAATAAAACATGTGTTTTGGCACTCTCAAGTGGAGGTGCTCGCGGTTTTGCTCACATTGGGGTCATTGAAGGGCTTTTAGAAAACAATTATACCATAAAGGCCATTTCAGGATGTTCCATGGGTGCATTGGTGGCAGGAGTATTTGCGGCAGGCAAGCTCGACGAATTTAAAACATGGGCATGTGCACTTAATCGTGGAGATGTATTTAGATTGTATGATTTTGTTTTTAGTGCTCAGGGAATACTTAAAGGCGAAAGAGTATTTAATGAAATCAAAAAATTTGTACCGGATCAGCTTATTGAATCCTTGCCCATACAATATTTTGCCGTGGGCACTGACCTGCGCAATAGAAAAGAAATAGTATTTGATTCGGGCAGCTTGCATAATGCTTTCAGAGCAAGTAGTGCCATTCCGGGTATTATGAAACCTTTTGTTGTTGATGGTATCGAAATACATGATGGTGGTATCATGAATCCACTCCCGGTTGATCTATTGCCTAAGATGAAGGATGTGCTCACTATAGCTGTAGATGTTTGCGCGGGAATTCCTTTTTTACCCGTGCCTCAGCCAGAAAGCCACATAAAAACTGATCATGAATACAGAAAGAAACTCGATGATTTTTTGAAAAATTGGATTGGAATTACCCGTGATGCTAAAACGGCCAAATCTACCCCAGAGATCAAGCAATTTGGTTTTTTTGATTTGCTTTTAAAATCGACAGATCTGATGCAAGACAAACTCACAGAAAAAATTATTCAAATCAGCCAGCCAGATCTAGTTATCCATGCTTCACGCGAGGCATTTGGCACATTCGATTTTCACAGAGCCGCCGACATAATTGAGTATGGTCGTAAGCAATTGCACGAGGCATTGCAAGAAGTGGAAATTTCGAAATAAACCCGATCTTCACCAATTAGTATTTACACCATGAGTCCGGTTATTATTATTGGGTCATTAAAAATTATTATCCTTGTATTGAAAATAAGCCTATGCAAACCTATAAAGATCTAAACCGTATTTTGGGCAATGCAGATATCTACCTGATAGATCAGATACTTAAAGGAAGATTTGAACCTGGCATGAAAATTCTCGATGCCGGATGTGGTGAAGGCAGAAACTTATTCTACTTTATTCAAAATGGATTTAATGTAGCCGGTATCGATGTACAAACGCCTGCCATACAAATGCTTCGATTCACAGCCAGAAGCCTCAATTCAAATTTTGATACTTCACAATTTGTTACTGGCAAAATTGAGTCGCTGCCCTGGCCAGAACAACATTTCGATGTCGTGATATGCAGTGCAGTATTGCATTTTGCAGAAAGTCGCAGCCATTTTCTGAACATGTTTGCTGAGCTTGTCAGGGTATTGAAGCCCGGTGGAATGCTGTTTATTCGCATGACTTCCGATTTGGGTCTTAAACAGCAGCCCGAAAAAGCAGATGAATGGCGCTATCATTTACCTGATGGATCTGTGCGATTTTTGTTAAATAAAAAATTGCTTCAAGAATTGTTAACTATTCACAACTTATCAAACATAGAACCCGTAAAAACAGTTCTTGTGGAGGATCAAAGATGTATGACAACATTAGTATTGCAGCATGCATAATTTGGATATCAACTTAGTCTGCCCGTTGGATTTTCAACTGGTATATTTAGGGAGGGAATTGCAAACAGGCCATGGTCAAAAAATAAAAATCAGTAGTTTATTTGGTTTTTAGATCGATAAAAAAAATATTTCATTGATTTTAAATATTTAATTTACTCAAACTTGTATTGTTGCGTTAAGCGCATTACTATTGCAGCCAAATAGTTAAAAAAGAATTAACTAATTCATGACAAACTTCAATTACATACGAAATCAGAAAGACGCTGCTTCTAAAAGATGCGAGTGTTGGTTCTGGTGTTGTCTGAGCCCTGACGGGAAAGGCTATGGGTATGTTCTGACTGATGATCAGCATGAATAATTAAACTTATATATTCCATTAAAGGAAGGCCTTTTCCGCTAAGTGCGTGAAAGGCCTTTTTTGTTATGCTTAAGAAAATTAAAAATTAAATTTATATGCAAAGTTTCAGAAGTGAGCTGGAAAACATCAACAATCCGGTAGTGGAGCAGGATATCATCGATCTGGCAGATAAAATTTCTAAATTCAGAAATCTCGCCATTGATGAAGAGAAATTTAGAAGCCTTCGTTTGGCTCGCGGGGTATATGGACAACGTCAGCCCGGCGTTCAAATGATTCGCATAAAAATTCCTTATGGAAAAGTCACCAGTCGTCAGCTAATTCATATAGCTAATTTATCTGATGAATACGCTAGCAGCACTTTGCATGCTACTACACGACAGGACATACAAATTCACTTTGTAAACCTGGATCGCACACCTGAGCTTTGGGCGCGCCTCGAGCAGGAACAAATCACTCTTCGCGAAGCTTGTGGCAACACCGTACGAAACGTTACTGCTTCCGAAAAAGCGGGTATTGATCCCAACGAAGCATTCGATGTTTCTCCTTATGCCCAGGCAGTTTTCGAATATTTCTTGCGTAATCCTGTTTGCCAGGAAATGGGCAGAAAGTTTAAAATAGCTTTTTCCTCAAGCGACAAAGACTCTGCTTTTACTTTTATCCACGACCTGGGTTTTATCCCCAGATTGCGCGATGGAAAAAGAGGATTTAAAGTGCTCATTGGTGGCGGCTTAGGCGCTCAACCATTTTTGGCGCTTACCGCCACAGAATTTCTTGAAGAAGATCAGTTGATCCCTTATACAGAATCCATTCTCCGCGTATTTGATCGCTATGGAGAAAGAGCACGCAGGCACAAAGCCAGACTTAAATATTTGCTGGCCGACATTGGTCTTGAGGAATTGCTTAAACTGGCCGAGATTGAAAGAACTGCTCTGCCATATAAAACATATAAAATAAATAGCGAAAGTATACAACCAACGCCACAGCCTGAGGGTAAACAATACCCTGTAAGTCGGGCAACGGATGAAGCTAAATATAGCCTTTGGTTACATACCAACGTATTCGAGCAAAAGCAAAAGGGATTTTTTGCCGTGGGTGTACGTGTACCCAATGGCAACCTGAGCTCAGACAAGGCTCGTGCATTTGCCGAAGTAATTAAGGAATATACTGCCGATGAAGCCCGTATCACCATAAATCAGGGCTACATGCTGAAATATGCAAGAAAAGAAGCTTTGCCTGGTCTGTTTGAAGCACTCAACCAACTTGGGCTTGCCGAGCCAGGCTTTGACAGTACTGCTGATGTAACTTCATGCCCCGGAACCGATACCTGTAATTTGGGTATATCTTCTAGTACTGGTATAGCTACGGCATTGGAGCAGGTCATCAGAACTGATTTTCCTGATCTGGTTAAAAACAGTGATATAAAAATTAAAATTAGCGGTTGCCCCAACTCATGCGGACAGCATGGAATGGCTTCTATTGGTTTTCATGGCAGTTCATTGAAAAACAAGGATCTTGTAATGCCAGCCTTGCAAGTGCTTCTTGGCGGTGGTGTAGATGTAGCCGGTGAAGGTAGAATTGCAGAAAAGGTGATAAAAATACCCAGCAAAAGAGGCCCACAGGCTTTGAGACTCTTACTTACAGACTATGAGCAAAATGGAAACGAAGGTGAATACTACAAAGATTACTTCGTGCGCCAGGGTAAAGCATATTTTTACAATCTGCTAAAACCACTCAATGATTTGACAGATGTGAAAGCCGAAGAATACATCGACTGGGGTCAGGAAATTCCTTTCGCGGTTGAAACGGCTGTAGGAGAATGCGCCGGTGTGATTATTGACTTGGTGGCAACGCTATTGTATGATTCAGAAGAAAAAATAACCTGGGCCCAAGCAGCCATAGATAAGGGTGCTTGGTCAGATGCTATTTATCATAGTTATAATGTGCTTATCACTACGGCCAAGGCGATTTTGCTAACAGAAGATGTAAAGAACAATACCCAGGCAGCCATTATGCGCGATTTTGACAAGCTGTTTACCGAAAAAGGTCAATACAACTTTACAGAAGGAAGTTTTCAGGAGCATGTGCTCAGAATCAACAAAAATGAGCCTACAGAGGCTTTTGCCAAGGCTTATTACAAGGATGCCGAAGCATTTTACAACAAAGTAAAGTCAGAAAGAAGCAGTGCAGTATCAACAGAAGCACAAGTAAGTCAGTAATAATGAAGCGTGAAACCATCATACCAAAAGTAAGCCTGGTAGGTGCAGGTCCGGGAGATCCGGATTTGCTTACACTCAAGGCTGTAAAAGTTTTACAAACCGCTGATGTGGTTTTGTATGATGCGCTTATCAATGATGAAATACTGAAGTTATGTCCTGAAAGTGCTACAAAAGTATATGTGGGTAAGCGCGCTGGCAGGCACAGTTTGCCACAGCAGGAGATAAACCAGCTTATGGTGCAACATGCTTTTACGTCGGGTCATGTAGTAAGGCTCAAAGGCGGTGATCCTTTTATCTTTGGTCGTGGCTATGAAGAAATGCTCCACATTGAAAGTTTCGGGATAGAGGTGCAGGTAGTACCAGGCATTAGCAGTGCCATAGCTGTACCCGAGCTTTGCAGAGTGCCTTTAACCGCACGCGGACTAAGCGAAAGCTTTTGGGTAGTCACCGGAACCACCCGCTGTGGTGTAGTTTCTGACGACATCCAACATGCAGCCCGCTCAAATGCCACCGTCGTAATACTGATGGGCATGCACAAGCTGACTGAAATAATGAAAATATTTGCCCAACATGGCAAAGAAGATACACCTGTAGCAATCGTTCAAAACGGAAGCCTGCCTCAACAAAAAATTGGGGTGGGTACCGTTTCAAACATTGTCGACACGGTGGCACAACAAAAGCTGGGCTCACCTGCCATTATAATAGTAGGTGCAGTAGCTGGTACTATAGCAGAACATGTACTTGTACAAAACACTCAATTACCATGGAAGGAAACACACTCTTCCCGATATTTCTAAAACCTGACCAGCTCAACATCTTGATTGTAGGAGGCGGGTTTGTCGGTTTCGAAAAACTAAGTGCGATACTCAATAACAACATCAATGCTAAAATAACATTGGTTGCAGACTACATCAGCGAAGATGTAGCCAAGCTTGCCTATGAGGCGCCATTTGTAAAATTAGTACATAGAAAGTTTTTTACAAGTGATCTAAAAGACAAGCAGTTACTCATATTGGCAACAGGCAATAGAGCACTCAATGAAAAAATAGCACATTATGCCAAAAGCTTAGGTATAATAACCAATGTGGCCGACACACCCGACCTTTGTGATTTTTACTTGGGATCTATCGTTCAAAAAGGCGACTTGAAAATTGCCATTTCGACCAATGGAAAATCACCCACACTGGCCAAGCGAATGCGCCAGTACTTTGAAGAAGAAATTCCGGACAGTATACAGGCTGTGATGGACAAGCTCCAAATTCTCAGAAATCGTTTAAAAGGAGATTTTGCCTACAAAGTAGAAGCATTGAATAAGCTTACAGAAACCCTAGTCGCTGATAAAACCGAAATAGAATCATGAGTAATTTTTTAGCCTCAGCGGGCACCACTATACAAGCAGAACGTTCGCCACTAATAAGTAATGACGAACTGGATAGACTCAACAATAAATACAGTAAATTAACACCAGAAGCAAGAATTTCAGAATTGTTTCGTGATTTCGATCCCAATGATGTAATGTTCACTTCATCATTTGGAACCACAGGTGTATTTATGCTGCACTTGTTTACCAAGCAGCATATTAAGCATCCGGTGTATTTTATCGATACTACTTTTCATTTTAAAGAAACTATAGAATATAAAGAAAGATTGACTAAATTTATGAATCTTGAGGTACGTGATATTGTACCCGAGCCTAATAAAACCTATGGCGATTTGGCGGCAGATCTTTGGCAATATGACCCGGATTTATGCTGCAAAATCCATAAAAATGAACCCTTTCAGCAAGTAAAGTCGAACTACAAAGTATGGATTTCAGGATTGATGTCTTGGCAAAGTGAGCACAGGAAGAAGCTGAAAGTTTTTGAGTTTAACAAAGGAATGTTGAAGTTCCATCCGATACTGGATGTAACCGAAGCAGAAGCATACAACTACATAAAAACACATAATTTGCCCGAACATCCACTCAAGCCATTGGGCTATGAGTCGATCGGCTGTAAACATTGTACCATCAAAGGTGAGAAACGCAAAGGCAGATGGCCTAGCAAAGAAAAAACGGAGTGCGGTTTGCACCTCTAAAGATATAAGGCGGGAATAACAGGTTAGCTGGAATTATGTTGAATCAGAAATAGTTAGTTAGATGAATGATTTAATACCAGTTTTGCTTGCCTGTCTTATGCAGTTTCGGAGTAAGGTCCCGAAACGGTAATCCTCTTCATTAAGGTAAGGCAAGCAGGACGGACTTGTGCCGTCTTGCTTTTCCTTGATGAAGGCATTTTTTTGATTTCTTAATTCAATTTTTGGTAATTTGGTTGTTTTAATATCTTCCCTCCAGACATTTCGGAATTTTTGTAGCGGATAGGAGAAGATAGACGTAATGAGTGATGCGTAAACCGTGATGAATATAAAAGTGAAAGCTTGCCTAATGCAACTAAAAACCCTCTTGTTGGTGTTTTTCACCAACAAGTTTCCAAGACGACTTCCATCTTTAAATTGAAGCCATAAAAGAAAATGATCAACCTTTATGTTGATATTTATGTCTTTTGGTTTTTTATGTTAAAAAAATCATCAATAGTTTTAATGTGCGGTTTATAGGTGATTTCGGAGTGGTTTTTGGTGAGATCAAAATCATTGATAAAATTAATACGCTTGAATGAGAACTTACTCAGTAAACCTAAAAAAGCTTCAGTCTTTCAGATATTGGCAAAATTTTTATTTGTCGATCTACATAATTGCTTTAAGTGGCCTTTTCTTTCTTCTTATTTATAGTCATATGGTTAAAAGTGGATCAATGCGATTGAATCCTGATCTCGGTATTAAAGCAAAAATATTTGTTTGGACGTTTTCAATTTTAATACTGTTACTATTATCCCTATTCATACTTATAATGGTACGATTCAATAAATTTATAAATAATTCAATCAGAAAATCTGGCGATATGAAGGTGAAAATTGACGAAACACTGCTATATATTTCTGCAAACGGTATATCTTATTCTCTAATGCTTGACCAGGTAATACTTAACAATTATATTATTCAAGGAAGTATTCAAAGTCCCTTTTTTGGACAAGGCGTATTAGTTGTAATTGACTCTCAAAAACAAAAGTTTGTAATCCCTTCAATAGTTTTTGATGAGAGTGTTGGGGCATACACAGTTCGTGATATTTTTAAGCATAGAGCAAATTATCATCAAATTAAAGCGAAATGGCATGTTACTCCAAAACAAATCTGAATGAAATTAACCCCCTCGCGCGCTTTTGTAAAGCGCGTGACCAATAGAGTAGTAATCAATATTCGCGAAGCTCTCTTTTATCCCGTCATTCCGTTTGGTGCAAGTGCTAATTTTTTTTATTGGATATAAATCTACAAATTAATGAAATGGTACTTAATTATATTATTTTGCTTGTTGTTTTGAGTATAATAATCGAAGCAAAAAAGATTTTTCATTGGAAATATTTATATAAAGTCTAATAATTAATTGCACATACCCGTT
>DAIQNU010000076.1:0-12059 GCA_036788235.1 Cyclobacteriaceae bacterium | reverse complement strand
CCAATTATGACGACAACCGTCACTTCTTTTTGGGGCATTTTTTTAGAGATAATTATGAAAACTGGCTGCGAAGTATCCCTCAGGTTTTGTCAGGTGTTAATATCACTAAAGTAGAAGTATATATCATTAACCGGCAAAATAATACCCAGACTCTTCGGAATTTCGCCTCCTTTATGGATTTGGGCGAAGCCCGGGTAATCCACAGGCCAGATCAATGGCGTGATCCTGCAGTGGAAGCCAATAGTCCGGCAGCTAATAACGCCAACCGACTATACAGTGCACTTACAGCCGATCCGAATCTCCGTAATATTGACAATGTGAACGATATACTGGTTGGGGGTCAGTTTTCATTGAGCAAAGCTACCGACTACGAAGTAGTAACCTCAGCACGTAAACTTGATGAGAGAGAGTATATCATCAACAGACAGCTAGGTGTGCTTTCTTTACTTAGAAAGCTCCAAAATGATGAAGTATTGGCCGTTGCCTATGAATATTCATTTCAGGGTCGAAATTTTAAGGTAGGAGAATTGCAAATGGACTATCAGGGCAGAAGAGAAGATGCCGTTATTTTTCTAAAGATGCTGCGTCCGACAAAAATAGATACCAGTGTTCCTACCTGGGATCTAATGATGAAAAATTACTACAATCTTGGGGCGAGTCAAATCACTAAAGAAGGATTCCAATTACGTGTGATCTATCGTGACGACCGCACGGGTATTGACAATCCGAGCTTACATGAGGGCTTAAGAACAAAGGATGTGCCTCTAGTAGAAATAATGGGAGCAGACAGGCTTAACATAAACAATGATCCTCAGAAAGATGGAAATTTCGACTTTGTAGAGGGCATCACCATTATGCCGGAAACGGGTATGGTTATGTTCCCTGTGCTTGAGCCATTCGGCAGTCGCTTAAGAAGTCAATTTAACCCTGATACAGAAAGAGCGCTCATTAATAAATATGTATACGATACATTGTATCGTACGACCAAAGCTGATGCCGAGTTGGACATGTCCAAAAACAAATTCTTTCTTAAAGGAAAGATGCAAGCAGGTTCATCAAGCGAAATTGCACTGCCAGGTATTAACATAGCGGAAGGATCGGTTATAGTTTCAGCAGGAAACCAGCCCCTTGTAGAAGGGGTGGATTACCGGGTAGATTATACCATGGGTCGGGTAACTATAATCAATGAATCGGTGCTCAATTCGGGTAAAAACCTGAGAGTGGAATATGAAAAAGCCGATTTATTCAACTTTCAAACCAGAAGTTTATTAGGCTCCCGTTTTGACTACATGGTTTCAGACAAACTCAGCCTTGGAGGTACATTTCTATATCATAATGAACGTCCGCTTATTTCCAGAATAAGTATTGGTGATGAACCCACCAGAAACTTAATGTATGGATTCGACATTAACTACCAAAGCGAATCAAGGTTTCTTACCAAGCTGGTAGATGCCATACCCTTGATCCAAACCAAAGAACCTTCTGCTGTAACCTTCAATGCCGAATTTGCCCAGCTATTGCCTGGCACTTCAAATAAAGTACAAGGCGAGGGTACTTCTTATATTGATGACTTCGAGGCATCCGCGACCCCTTTTAATTTGGGAAACAATTGGAACACCTGGAAACTGGCAGCTACACCTGTGACCGCAGATAATAGATTTACAGGCCCGGGTGGAAACACTTCGAATAACCTGGAATTTGGGTATAAAAGAGCCAAACTTGCATGGTATGTTGTCGATCCAATATTTTACCGATCCGCTGGACAAGGCTTACCTTCTAATATTACAGATGAAGATAGGTTTGCACTTCACTACAGCCGTGGAGTGGCACCCAGGGAGATCATGAAAAACCGTGATCAACAAGTGGTAGAAACTTATATGCGTGTATTTGACCTTGCTTATTTCCCCTCTGAACGAGGTTCTTTCAACTACAATCCAAATTTGCGTGAAAGCAACGGCATTCCTTTACTGAATAATCCGCGAGAAAACTGGGGTGGCATTACCAGGGCTATGACTTCAGATGTTGACTTTGATCGTAACAATATTGAATATATAGAATTCTGGTTGATGGATCCCTTTATCAACTCTGAAAGAGGCCGCGTACTGGATGGGATTGAAAATACAATAAACACCTCTGGAGGAAAGCTATATTTCAATCTTGGCTCCGTTTCTGAAGATGTAATGAGAGACAACAGGCACTTTTTTGAGAATGGCTTGCCTGCAGATGGGGATCCTGATAAAGCAAGCACTACAGAATGGGGCAAAGTTCCCAATAGTCAGTATTTAGCCAATGGGTTTAGCACGTCTACTGAAGCCCGCGCTTTTCAGGATGTAGGTCTTGATGGACTTCGCAATCAGGAAGAACCAGAATTTTTCAGTGATTTTGTAGATCAGGTCAATCTTTCTCCTGCAGCAACCAGTACATTACTTGAAGATGTTTCGGCTGATAATTTCAGATTTTACCTTGGTAATGACCTTGACCAGCGCGATGCGAAGGTCGTAGAACGGTATAAAGATTTTAATAATACAGAGGGCAATACGCCGGTGCTCACAGGGCAAAGTATAGCACAGGCAGGCTCTAACTATCCTGACAATGAAGATCTAAATAAAGATAATACCATCAGTGACCTGGAAGAGTATTATGAATATGAATTAGATCTTCGCCCGGGTAATTTACAAATCGGCAATGGTTACATTGTAGACAGGGTCACAAATACACTTGAGTCAGGTGATGAAGTAAACTGGTACCAGTTTCGAATACCCATAAGACGGCCAACACGAACCCAGGGAAATATTACTGGCTTTAAATCTATGCGTTTTATGCGCATGTATATGACTGATTTTGCACAACCTGTAGTACTACGTCTTGCAAATTTTCAAATGGTCGGCTCTCAATGGCGAAAATTTGAAGGCAGTCTTTATGAAAAAGGATTTTGGGAAGGTCCGGAACCCAACGATCCATCTTTTATAGTTGATGTAGTGAACATAGAAGAAAATGGCTCAGCATCAGATGGCAAAATACCTTATATAGAACCCCCCGGCATACAACGTGACCTTGATAATACCTCGCCAACAAGAAGAAGGCTCAATGAACAATCATTGAGGCTTACTATGCAAAATCTTGAAAATCGCGATGCAAGAGCAGTATATAAAAATTTCAACCTCGACCTTATCAATTACGGTAGTGTAAAAATGTTTTTCCATGCACAAGAGCTGGATATGCCCCTAGAAGACTACGAGGTGTCAGCATTCATGCGAATGGGAACAGATTTTGAAGAGAATTACTACGAAATAGAAATACCCCTAAAAATCACACCCACCGGCAGTATTACAGCAGAAGATATTTGGCCCAGAGAAAATGAAATTGACCTTTCGCTCAATGAACTGTATACGCTTAAGACACGTCGAAATGTTAATGGTATTGATGTAAACCTGCCTTATTCAGACACCCTGACCAATGGCAATATCATAACGGTAAAAGGCAGGCCGGAAATGGGTTCCGTACAAACCGTTATGATTGGGATTAAAAACCCATCGAGCCCTGACGAACTGCCAAAATCTGTGGTTGTATGGGCCAACGAGTTACGAGTAGCCGACTTTGATACCGAAGCAGGTTGGGCAGCCAATGCATTTATGAATGCAAAACTGGCAGATTTCGCTACCATAAGTGCTTCTACCAGATATACTACCTATGGCTTTGGTGGTATACAAACAAAAATATCGGAAAGAACACGCGAAGAAATACTGGAATACGATGTATCGGCAAATGTGAACCTGGATAAATTTCTGCCAACTAAATTCGGGATCAAATTACCCATGTTTGTCAGTTTAGAAAACCGAATCGTAACCCCCAGATTTGATCCATTGGATCCTGATATTCCGCTGGAAGCATCGCTACAAGCCTTTGATACAGATGAAGAAAAAGATGCTTACCGAAGGACTGTTCAAGATCGCATGATGCGGCGTAGCTTCAATTTTACCAATGTCCGCAAGGTAAAGACCAATCCTGATGCCAAAAGCTATCTTTGGGATATAGAGAACCTTTCTTTCACTTACGCTTTCAGCGAAGTAATGCAAAGCAATATCAATACAGAGTCATATCTCCTTGAAGCCCGACGTGGATCGGTGGCTTATAATTTTAATATGCAAGAAAAAAGTATTACACCTTTTCAGAATGCCAAAGTCTTTGATGCCAAGTATCTGAAAATGTTGAAAGACTTCAATTTTTCTCCTCTACCCAGTAGTCTGACATTCCGTACCGATCTTGATCGCCGTTTTGTCAGAACTCAGCTTCGTAACGAATTACTTACTACCGAAGGTATAGCGCCGATGTGGGAAAAATACTTCACTTTCAACCGTATGTATGGGGTACGATGGAATTTAACTAAAAATCTGGGGCTGGACTATAATGCACGGGCTATGGCGATAATCGATGAACCTGAAGGTGATATTAATACAGAAGCAAAACGTCAGGAGGTTATTGAAAACATAAAGAGCCTTGGCAGGATGAAAAATTTTAACCAAAACCTAAGTATCAATTATCGCTTGCCTCTCGACAAAATTCCCATGACTGACTGGTTGGGAGCCGATGCCCGCTATGGTGTGGGGTATACCTGGAATGCCGGCGCCTACTCACCCATTGATTCGCTCAACCTTCAGAAAGCATTGGGAAATATTGCCCAAAATAATCGCGATCTGGCACTTACGGGTAAGGTAGATTTTGTAAAACTATATAATAAAGTCAATTTTCTAAAAGAGATAAATACACCACCAAGAAGAAGACCAGGTGCTGCTGCTGCCCGCCCCCCTGCACCCGGAAGACCTCAAACACAAAAAGCGGATACTACTGAGCAAAAACCTGATTTAAAAGCTGTAAAAGGTATTTTAAGGGTTTTAATGGGGCTACGATCTGCCAATATTAACTATACTGTTCGAGAAGGCACCATGATGCCTGGTTTTTCTCCTGAGCCTTTTTTAATGGGAATGAATGACAATTGGAGTGCACCAGGTTGGCGCTTCCTTATGGGTGGCCAGGATCCAAATTTTAGCCAGACCGCCGCAGGTAATGGTTGGCTTGTGTATGACACGCTGCTCACTACGCCATATACCCAAATGAAACAATATGAGCTTAGCCTTAGAGCCAATATTGAGCCATTCAATGATCTAAAAATTCAATTAGATGCTCGAAAAAATGCCATGGGAAGTTATGAAGAATTGTTTAGAGTGAACCAAGGCCCCGATGGTGCAATATATGAAGGGTTTAATCCTTCCAGATCTGGGATGTATACCATTACCTACAATATAATCAGAACCTCACTTAGAAAAAATGAAGAATCAGGTTCTGCAACGTTTTCGCAGTTTGAGCAAAACTTAGGAATTATTAAAAACAGGCTTGACGAACAAAATGGATTTGGAGAGTATTCAAACCGCTCACAAGATGTGGTAGTACCGGCATTTATTGCTGCATACTCAGGTAGAGATGCCAATTCCTCACAACTCTCGCCTTTTCCCAGAATTCCGATACCGGGCTGGCGAGCTGATTATGCCGGACTAGGTAAGCTTCCGGGGTTTAGTGATATTTTTGCATCGTTCAACATCACCCATGGGTACCGATCATCTTTTACCATTTCTAACTTTACCAATTCATTGGAGTATTCAGAAGGTTTGGAATTAGCCAATGGCCTCATCAGTTACCCGCAGGCAAGTATTATCAATGAGCAAGGGGAATTGGTGCCGATATTTTTATTCGGACAGGTGGTTATTCAAGAAGAATTTAATCCTTTAATTGGAATAAACCTAAGAACTAAAAAAGCTATAACCACCCGAGCTGAATACAAAGTACGTCGTGAATTGGCTCTCAACATATCCAACTCGCAAATCACAGAACTTACCAGCAACGATGTTTCAATTGATATGGGCTATACAAAAGCCAAAATGCGGCTTCCTTTCCGCTCGCAGGGTCGTGTCATTACTTTGGAAAACGACATTACATTTAAGCTTAATGTGACTGTACGCGACACAAAAACAGTTCAAAGAAAAATTGAAGATGATGCCACCATTACCAACGGTAATATCAATTTCCAAATTCGCCCCCAAATCATGTATGTGCTTAGTCAGCGCCTCAACATGAATCTGTATTTCGATAGAAATGTAAATACCCCGCTTATCACAAGTTCATTTCCCAGATCAACAACAGCTTTCGGCGTGCAATTAAGGTTTAGCCTTGCCGATTAATTTTTGGCTGTTTACTTTGGTTTAAAAGATTGTTGCTGTGTTATTACAAAGCAAACTTATTATTGCACCGAAGCATTTATTCCCTAATTTTATACCAATATCTTTTTCAGATTTAAAAAGCAATGTATTTTTGACCAAATAAATTAAACTATGAATTTACCGGAGGAACTTAAATACACCAAAGACCATGAATGGATTCGCGTGGAAGGTGATATAGCGTATGTGGGTATTACTGATTTTGCACAGAGCGAACTTGGCGACATCGTATATATAGAAATTGAAACTGTGGATGAAGATCTGAGTCATGGCGATGTCTTTGGAACGGTAGAGGCTGTTAAAACTGTTTCTGACTTGTTTATGCCTGTATCCGGAAAAATATTGGAGTTTAACAGTAAACTGGAAACTCAACCCGAATTGGTCAACTCTGATCCCTACGGTGATGGATGGATGGTCAAAATCAGCATCAATTCAATATCAGATCTTGATAACACGCTCAGTGCAGCTCAATATAAGGAAGTGACAGCCTGATATGTTTTTCAGGTACAACCTGTTTGCCTTTATTTGGCTTTTGGTTATTTTCATAGCTACACTTATGCCGGGCAGCGAACTTCCGGAGGCAGGTAGAGTAATTAGTTTTGATAAAGTAGCGCATATTGGCATATTTGCAGTACTAAGCTTCACAATGATTGTAGGCCTAAAAAAGCAATACACCTATAAAAGCCTCAACTTAAATGCGGAATGGTACGCTGTAACAATTTGTATAGTAATTGGTTTTTTTATAGAGATCGCCCAATATTTTAGCCATGAGAGAAGCTTTGAGTGGTTTGATCTATTGGCAGATGGCATCGGAGCCATGTTGGGTTATATCTTTTTTTTAATTATATATAGATTTTAAGATATCAAACGTTTATTTATATACATTATAATTTTGTAGATTTGTAAACGAGCAAATTTTAAATTTCCAGATACAACAAACAGGAGAATCAATATGGAAGCGAAAAAAAATCCAAATGTAGATCTTACCAAGAAAACAGGCTTGTTCTTTAATATTGGTATGGTGCTAAGTTTGGCCATTGTTATTACTGCATTTGAGATGCCGTTTTACGATGATGCCAGCACAGTAAATCTAGGTCAGGTTAATGACAATTTTGAAGACCTGATGGATATACCTCAAACAGAACAACCACCTCCACCTCCTCCGAAAATTCAGCAGCCTGAAATTATAGAGGTTCCTGATGATCAAGACATTGAAGATGAAATTGATGTTGACCTTGACGTTGAAATGACGCAGGAAACCGTAATCGAAGATGTGGTATTTGACACAGCTCCAGCTGAAGAAGTAGCAGAAGAAATTTTTACTATTGTGGAAGACCAGCCTGAACCAGAAGGTGGTATGGCTGCTTTTTATGCTTTTGTCAATAAAAACATTAAATATCCTGCTCAAGCTCGTAGAATGGGCATAGAAGGTAAAGTGTTTGTTCAGTTTGTCGTAGAGCGTGACGGAACACTTACTGAAGTACAAGCCATAAAAGGTATAGGTGCAGGTTGTGATGAAGAGGCCGTAAGGGTTATCCAATCTGCTCCAAAATGGAAGCCTGGTAAGCAAAGAGGTCGTCCAGTAAAAGTTAGGATGATCCTACCTATTACATTCAAATTAGGTTAAATAAAAAACATATTATTGAAAAAGACCTGCTCTATTCGGCAGGTCTTTTTTTTTGTCTCAATAAAATCACCTAATCCACTTTGCTTTTACTTTATCTTTATGCTATAAATAATTCTATAAGCCATTTGGTCATATTTGATGAATGTCCACTCATATCTCAAAACTATTTACATAATCTATCGCAAGAAATTGTGTGCATACCTATCTCCAATTAAGCATAGATCTTATACACGATTTGTAATAGTATCACATCCACGCTCAGGTTCTACTTTGCTACATACATTGCTCAATGCGCACCCCCAGATTCATTCTCGTGGTGAGATTCTACAACCATACATTAATTCAGATATTCATATCGATGCATCCAAACTATACGAGCATATTTTCCGTCCAATGTCCACTAATATTCGAGCTGTCGGATTCAAATTCTTTTTTAAATATTTTAAAGCACCAACAGGCAAGGCAGTCGTAGAAGAATTGTGTCAAGATAAGGATGTCAGGATTATCTTGCTGAAAAGAAAAAATTTGCTTCGAGCTATTATTTCGCTTGAAATTGCGCGCAAAACCAGAAAATTTAGCAGCATTAAAGATAGTGAATTACGAGCCAAAAGGTTGAAATCAATTACGTTGAATCCTGCCCTTTGCCTGGCAACTTTGCAGCAAATGGAACTTGAGCAAAAGCAACTTATTAAATATTTCAATAAGAAAAAATGTCTTGAGCTTACTTATGAAGCCCTAGTTTCAAACCAAAATAAAACTGTGGAGGTAATTTTACAGCATTTAGGATTAAAACATAGAAATTTATTTTCATTGTTGAAACGACAAAATCCTGAACCTTTAGATCAACTGGTCATTAATTATGATGAATTAAAAAAAGCACTGGAAGGTACAAAATGGTATTCAATGCTATATGATTGAAAAACTCATGGTATTCCCTGAATTTTCAAAAACAAGGTTTGCTGTGATTTTTACAAAAAAAAATCACCCGATCTTTATTGTCAATAAGCTATAGCTAATCAGTGTTTTTGACAAAATGGCGTCAGAATACTTTTCTGATGATTAAATGAAATCTATTTTGCATTTATCAGACTTTAGAATTCTCTTAATGTTGCCATATAGTAACTATAGTGAGATCTATAAATGATTTTGCGATGATCTCTATAAAAAAAATTGGAATGGCTTTTCGTAATTATGACATAGACTTTGAAAATCAGGATTTTACTTTAAAATTCTACTAGCTTAATTGTATATTAAGGCAACAATTTTTGGTAATTAAAAATATACCCCACTATGATTATCCCCGGAAAGGTTGAAAAACCTGACCGGGTTTTCATATTAAAAAAACCAACCTTGCTATGAAAATTCAAAATCTATGCATGTCACTTTGCTTTATAATACTTGGCCTGGTCAATACACAATGCCAGAAAAAAACAACTGAGGAAAAGATTCAAGTTTCTGAAGATCGTATACAAGCCGATACGCTCTATAGTCGTGCATTTGATTATATGCAAACCAACTTCGATAGTGCCACAGTATTGATAAATCAGTTAGGTGAACTGGCTGAAAAATCTGGTGATACTTTAGTTTGGAGCCGGCAAAAATCCATTTTAGCGTATGTTCAGATGCATAAGGCTAATTACGATTCAGCCATATATCTATATACAGAATGCTATGCCTATGCAAAATCATTGAATGACACCTCATTTATGGACGCCGCTATAAACAATACTGGTATTTGTTTTAAAAACCTGGGGCTCTATGAAGAGGCTTTAGATTATTATTTGGCATCGCTAAAAATCAAGCTCGCGAAAGGGAATGAGCGGCTTATTGGTATAAGTTACAATAATATTGGCAATTTGTACATAACAATGAAAGAACCAAAACAGGCCGCAGAATATCTACAAAAAGGATTGGATTTTGCCGTGCGCGCTGAATTTTCGCATCTGGAATCCACGCTTCTCAATAATATGGGCAATGTATTTGCCTTACAGGAAAATCTCGATTCAGCAATTTTCTACTACAGTATAGCGCTTAAACTCAATGAAGAAATTGACTACCAAATAGAATTAGCCAGAAACCACCATAATCTTGGGAATACTTATAATCGAATTGGTAAATATGCCAGCAGCAAAACAGAGCTCCTTTTTGCTTTGCAACTTCGTGAAAAATTAAATCTGGCATACGACATCCTTGAAACCAAAGGCGCCTTAGGTAAACTATATGTTAATAGTGGGGAGTTTGATAAAGGTCTGGCATTATTGCATGAAAAAGAGGTTCAATCTTCAGCCCAAAAGCTATTGAACCTAAAGCAAGAAGCTTTTCTTGAATTGGCCGATGCCTATGAAATGCAAGGAAACCTCATACAATCTGTGCAATACCGAAAATCTTATGACGCCCTTAAAGACAGCTTAATGAATGACCAAATGACCAATAAAATAAAGGCTATGGAAATAAAATTTGGTGTTGATAGGCTCAAAGAAGAATTAGATAAGAGTGAATACTTAATTGAGTTGCAAAAGGCAAGCTTGCAAAAGGAGCAATACATTGGGCAATTATTGTTGTTGGTAGCAGTTTTACTTTTGTCTATCATCATTTTGATGGTGCTGACCTACCGCAGAAAACTAACTTCAGAACGCATATTTTCACAAAAATCTCAAGAAACTTTGCAAGCTAAACTGGAATTACTAGAGCATCAAAAACAAATGAAGGACATAAATAGTATGGTTAGCGCGCAAGAGCAGGAGCGCATGCGTATAGCAAGAGACCTCCATGATGGACTAGGCGGAATGTTGAGTAGCATAACCTTACTTACGGGTACCATGAAAGCAAAATCCGATAAGGCTGTTTCATCCGAAGACATGGATCTTATTGAACAGTATTTACAAAGTATTCATAGCGAAATTCGTTCAGTTTCGCATAATCTTATGCCTGCCAGTTTGATTAAATTTGGACTTGCACAGGCTTTAGAAGACTTTATGAATGGCATTGAAAAAAATACTGCCATCTCAGTTTCTCTTGAAATTGATATAAAAGAAAATCACCTGGATGATTTTAGGAGTGTGATGATCTACCGGATTTTGCAGGAATCGGTAAACAACATACTAAAACATGCAAATGCCAGTGAGATTATGATACAGATTTTGTCTGATGATATACATATGTATCTTACAATAGAGGACAATGGTATTGGATTCGATACGCATGATGAAGGTAAAAGCAAAGGTATAGGTATGCGCAATCTTCGTTCAAGGGCACATTTATTAAATGGAGAGATAGAAATAATTTCAGAACCTGGCAAGGGTACAGCCATCAATTTACAAATCCCAATTCAAAATGAAAACTTTGTCGACGAAACGTATACTTCTGGTTGATGATCATCTTCTCTTTGCTGAAGGGCTACGTGGTATGCTGATTGACAAAGGTTATGAAGTGGGAGAAATTGTGACCTCGAGCAAAGACCTCACAAAGGCCATTACTAATTATGCACCAGATCTATTGATTCTCGATATAAATATGCCCGAACCCGATGGTATTGATTGTCTCAAAATGGTCTCTAAGGAATTTTCGGAAATTCGGGTAATCATGCTTTCGATGCATGAAGAGATTAGTTTTGTACTCTCCGTTTTACGCTTAGGGGCAATGGGTTATGTTTTGAAAAATAATAGTTCGGTAGAATTGATCCAGGCTATTGAAATAGTTTCATCGGGCGAGGTATACTACGGCGCTGATATAAAAGCCAAAATTGTGGACAATGCCCTGCTAAGGAATAAAAAGCAGCAGTCCAGCCTAATACCTAAACTTACTCGTCGCGAAAATCAAATATTGGATCTCATTGCTCAAGAGCATACTTCTCAGGAAATAGCCGAAAAGCTATGTTTGAGCATCAATACTATAGAAACACACCGAAAACATCTTTTCACTAAATTCGATGCGCGCAATTCGGTAGGTCTCATTAGAAAAGCCATAGATCTAGGGATTATTTAAGACTGGTAAATATAACTAACTCTAGTTTCGCACATGAATTTACTGCAAATTTGGTGGGTTCTGCTTCATTTTTGTTATTTAAATACTATTTTTCAATTTCCATTTACAACAAAACCTGAAAGGAGTAGATGACCCTGAAAGGGTCAAATTATAATAACCACGGGTGGAAACCCGTGGTA
>DAIQNU010000075.1:0-12119 GCA_036788235.1 Cyclobacteriaceae bacterium | reverse complement strand
AACTAATGGAACGAATATAATATAAATTATTATTCGTTTTACTTCACCCCACCTTACAGGGTCATCTACACTTTTCATATTTTGTTGTAAATGGAAATTGAAAAACAGTGTTTGAATAACAAAAAAGAAGTAGATCCCTCCAAATTTTGCAGTAGATTCATGTGCGAAACTTGAGTAATTTATTATAACGAAAGCAATATTTTGTTAGACATGTTATTTGCATGCTTCATGGGTAGTTTTATAGTAAATGTTGTGCCTTCACCTACCATAGAATCAACTTCTATGGTTCCACCCATGGCATCAACCTGGCTTTTTATTAGAAATAAGCCCATTCCCTTGCCTTCTCTATGTGTGTGAAATCGTTTGTAAAGTTTGAAAATATCTAAGCTGTATTTTTCCAGATCGATTCCAATTCCATTGTCTTTTACCCTAATTACAACCCTATCTTTTTCTTGTGAGCTATGCACATTTATGATCAATTGCTCTTCAGGATTTCTGTACTTTATGGAATTATTGATTAAGTTGTATAATATACTATCGATATATGGCGCAACTGAATTAAAGATGTTTATTCGAGTGAAATCTATTTTTAGTATCGCACCGCTTGAGTTGATCTCTTCACGAAGCATTTTCTGAACTTTATTTATACTTTCATTTAAATCAACTTCACTTATTTGTTGCTTAAAGCCAGATTTTACTTCTAAAATTCGATTTAGATCGGTTATAACTAAATCAAGCTCTTGAGCCGTGTGCATCAATTTATTGATTATGTCGTTCCTCTCATCTTCACTTATAGGCATTAGTAGCAAATTGCCTAAGCCTAACAATCGCGCAACAGGACCCCTTAAGTTGTGAGCATTCATAAATGCAAACTGCTCAAGCTGGTGATTGTGATCGAGCAATTCTTTGGTACGTAATTTAACTTCTGTCTCCAGATTTATGTTTCTATTGTTTATTTCGGCATTTTTAATAGCTATTTCCATTTTTTGAGCTTTGAGAAGTTTGTTGTCTCTGAGCTTCTGATAAATTAGAAACGAAAGCACTAAAATGAGTAGCGTAAGAAATGTAAGTATGTATATAAAGATATATTTTTGATATCTCTGTCTGGTTTTTTCAAGATTGATTTCATTTTCTTTTTCTAGCAAATCCAATGCACCCCTTTGTTGAATAAGGTCCTCGGAATTGTAAAAATCATATAGACTATCTGTTAAGTCTGCTTTTTTCTTATAAAAACGTAAAGCCTCCAATTCATTATTTTTGGCCATACTCAATTCATAATTAGCATGAAAGTATCCTTTGAATGCTTGAGGGTATTGAATTGATTCAGCCAAATTTCCTAACGAATCGGCCCACATTTCTGCTTTTTGTAAATCGCCTGTTTGAATATTGGATGTTGATAAATAAAATAAAGCGTCAGCGGCTACTTTGAATTTAGAAAAATAGATCGATTGTACTAAAGCTTTTTCAAACTTCTCAATGGCTACTGAAGTTTTGTTTTGTGCCAAATACATTTTTCCGGTTTCCAATAATATTTCATCGATAAGTTCTACTTTCAATTGAGAGCCTATGCTATCTGCCTTTTGGAGATAATATAAAGCAGAGTCATACATTTGAAGGTTAGAAAACGAAATGCCTACATTAAGTAATGAAGAGGTAGTTTGGAATGGAGTATCAAGTCCTTTGCGTATCAATAATGCTCTTTGATGATAAGTCAGTGCCAGTTCATACCAATTTTGAAGCTCATAGGTAATGCCGATGTTCTTTAATGCGTACGCCAGACCTTCTTGATCTTTAATTTCTTCACAGATTTCTAAAGACTTTATATAGAACTCTAAAGCTTTTGAATAATAAGATAAATCGCGGTATACGTTGCCTAGATTATTATTAACTATACCCAAGCTATGTTTGTCATTTTCCTTGGTAGAGATATCCAGCGCTTTGAATAGCGATTCTAGAGCGACAGTTTCCTGCCCACCGATATTGTTATAAAGTGTGCCTAGACGGTTATATATTTTAGCCGTGGCTTTTTTATCACCTACCTTTTCTGATAATGCTAATGTCTCAAGCCCAAACTCTATACCCTTTTTGGCTGACGCACCTCTAAAATAGGTGTCCATAACATACATAGATAATTCCAGTTTGGTTTTATCATTCGGAGCTTTTCTTATTTCTAACATTAACGAATCAATTGCCTTATTTTGGGCAAAAGCTGCACTTCCAAAAAGGAGCAAAAAAATAGAATAAAATATTTTTTCTTTGGTTAGGCGCACCTTGATTCAATCGTTTTGTAATAATTATTGGAATATTATAAAAAAAGTTGAATGTATTGCATAAAAACAAGAATATTTTTTTAACATTCAACTAAAGCCATACTCTTTAGCCAATACATTACTCTCACTTGCATGAGCCAAATGTTTGAAAATACTTATAAATAAGGTCTTCAGAAATTAATGAAGGTGACTTTCGTCCAATACAAAACTTCTATAGCTCAATCATTTTCCCTGTTTTGGCCGATTCATCAGCAGCCAAAACGATTCTAAGGCTATCTATGGCGCTTTGGTGGTGTTCGCTAAGGTTAGAGTTGTCTTGAATAGATTTATAAAAAAATTCTTGTTCAAGGTTGCAAAGCCCTTGATGATCAGGTTCGTCTTCAGTATTTATTATTTCGTCTTTTCGTGTAAATTCATCTTGCTCATTTCGTTCAGCATAATGAATTTTTAGGCGATTCGTTTTTGTATGCGCATCAATATCATCTGAGCTTTTACCTCCTTGCTCCGCGTCCATGATATTCACGCAACCTTTGGGGCCAATAACATCTTTTACAAAAAATGCCACATCGCTCATCATAGGTCCCCAACCGGCTTCGTACCAACCAACCGAACCATCATCAAAACGAACCTGCAATTGTCCATAATTGGCTATACCTGTAGGCAATTGTTCTGATAGTCTGGCATATATTGCGCTTACCGAAATGGGTTTAGCACCAGTCATTTGACACATCACATCTACATAATGAACGCCGCAGTCAACAATCGGCGACATAGACTGCATAATTTTCAGATGCGTATGCCAGGTTTTTCCGCTGCTTTGTTGATTTAAATTCATTCGCATCACCAAGGGCTTTCCAAGGGTTTTTGCAATTTCTATAAACTTGATCCATGAAGGGTGAACTCTAAGAATATAGCCAATTACAAGAGTTTTATTGCACTCAATTGCTTTATCGACAATGCTCTTTGCTTGGTCAACAGTGGTGGCCAATGGCTTTTCGACAAACACATGGCAGCCCGCCTCTAGCGCCTTGATGGCCAGGGCTGCATGAGAATCAGGATAGGTACATATAGCTATGGCGTCTGGCTTTCCAATGGCTAAGGCGGTATCAAAATCGTCGTATTGCTTAATACCACCCAGTTCTTCGGCAAGTAAGTCTCTGTTTCGAGCATTTCGATCTATTAATCCAATTAAATCAAACCCGTCTAAAGAATGATAGGCTCTTGCATGGGAAGCACCCATATTGCCACATCCTACAACCATTACACGTACTTTTGCCATTTTAATTTTTTTTTGAAAAAGCCTGATGCAAAATTACAAAAAAATATGTGTTTTATGAAATTGTGTGCGCAAACAGTTAAAGATGATCTTTTTATATATTCGAAGTTTGCTACTTTATCAAATACGGTTTTGGTATAAACGGAATACCTTGAGATAGTGCAACGACCTGAAAAAAAGATTACTTTTTAGTTAAGCTAAACACAAAGCTACAACCTTTTCCCATTTCCGAATGTAATTCAATCGTACCGTCAAGTTTTTCTACTAGCTTTTTCACGGTCGAAAGTCCTATACCAGTACCTTTTTCCTTAAATCTGTCCTTTATGCCAAGGGTTTTCAAGAGTCCAAAAACTTCCTTCTTTGATTTCTCTGGAATTCCCGGCCCATTGTCACTTACAGTAAAAATATAGTGTGTGTGGTTTTCTATTGAAGAAATACTGATGACAGCTTTTTCTTTGTCATTGTACTTAATTGCATTAGTGATCAGGTTAAGTAAAATTTGTTTTAGTGCTATTTCTGAAGTGTGAATTTCTGAGAGATTGTTGCTACAATCGAATTCTGCATCGTAGTTTACAGGTATCAAACTGAGTACCTCTTTTATTAGATCCATTACGATAAAGGTATTGAATTCTTCTGCATTGAAGTTCAAAGCACGTGTATGCTCCAAAATAGCACTTACCATTTTCACTAGATTTTTAGCCGCAACAACTATCAATGAAGATAATTCAAGAGACTTTTCCGGCAATATATCTTTATGCTGTTGAGCCAAAAGCTCTGTCATCAATTGTATGTTGCTCAATGGCCCTTTAATGTCATGTGAAACTACCTGAGCGAAACGATCCAATTCTTGATTTGTAGCTTCGAGTTTCTTCTGAAAGTCTTCGAGTTGTCTAATTTTTTTTCTCAGCTCAAACTGCGCCACTACTTGGTTAGCCAATGCTTTTATCGAATCTATTTGACTGTCAGTCAAAGTATTGGGTTTATTGTCGATAACACAAAGCGTGCCCATTGGATACCCATCGGAATTGACTAATGGCATTCCAGCATAGAAATGAACATGTGGTTTCCCTGTTACCAATGGATTGGATTTAAATCTTTCGTCTTTGGTTGAATCATTTACGATCATAATCTCCGAGGGATTTTTTATGGCATGATTACAAAAAGCATGTTTTCTGGGGGTTTCTGTATCTTGTATACCATGATGTGATTTAAACCACTGTCTGTCCTGATCAAGTAAGGTAATTAGCGCTATTGGTACTTTACATATCTCAGAGGCGATTTTGGTTATGTCATCAAAGTCAGCTTCTGCCGGTGTGTCGATTATTTGATAATCGAGGAGAGATTGCAATCGAGCAATTTCAAATGTGTCTTTTGCGCTTTTTGTCATACATCCAAAATATAGGTGAATTTATGCTATCAACTATTGCGATTAAGGGGGTGTTTTTTTAAGCTAATAAAATCTATTTGGTATTTTTGAAATCAGCGTTGATAAAAAAATATGTTACATTTTTTGGAGGTTTGTTCTATAAAATTAAATCTTAAATACACTCCTCAAAGTGTCATTAATTCTTTCTGAAAGCATTTCAATAAGCACATCGTTCATAAATTCATATTCGTCTTGAATGTTTAGAACTTCAATTTTTGGCAATTCTAAGTGTCTGTAAAGTTTCCAAATTTTTGCTCGTTGTCCAGTTTCCATTACAAAAACTATGTCAGCCCAGTTCAAATCATTTTCTGAAATTTTTCTATCGCTCTTGGGGCTTAAACCTGCTGAACGTATACTAAAGCGGACGTCATTTTTAAAAATATATTCCGCTGTTCTGCTGCGCTTTTTATTTCGGCCACAAACTACTAATATGTTGGGTCTTTCTGACATTTAGATTGCTGGGGTTAGTCACGACTAGAATTATTTATCTTTCTAATACATTTTTACCTGGCTTCACCTTTGTAAAACTATAGAGGGTAATGTTATTCAATTTTAAGTTGCAAACTCTACCTTAAATTCTGTAAAAAAATCTTTATTCTTTTGCAGGCTCGTCTTCTTTGGTGTCACTTTTCAATTCATGTGTTTTGCCTTCATACATTCCTTCCAAGTCGTCCATCACAGATTTTTTCCACATTTTAATACCTCTAAAATATGAGGCTCGACCAATCATATGCGCTCCTACAGGCGCGGTGAGTAAAATAAATAAAATGATGGCGACTACACGAGAAGTGACTGACAATTCATTGAAATAAACAGCCGAAGCTACCAAAATTAACCCAATGCCAAGTGTTGCAGCTTTTGTAGTCACCGATATTCTTAAATAAAGATCTGGCATTCTTACCAAGCCTACTGCTGCCAAGAATATGAACAATGCACCGGATGATGTCAATATCATTATGATGATGTCTCTCATTTGTTTCTTTCTTTTTCAAGATAAAACGAAAATGCAACTGTGCCCAAAAAAGCTATGAGGCCTAGGATCATGGCAATGTCCAGAAAAGTAGGCTGATCGGTGATTATGCTATATGTGGCTATAATGCCAATACCAGTGGTTATAAGTAAATCAAGCGATACGACCCGGTCAGAAATACTGGGACCACGCAGAAAGCGAACAAATAACAGCAAAACCGAAACTGCCAGTATTGGCAAAATAATGTAGTATAGAAAATCGTAAATATTCATCGGGTTATTTCTAACAAACGTTTCTCAAATCCATTTTTTATGCTTTTGATAAATTGATCTTTATCCTTTATATACATTGAATGAACATACAATACCTTTTTATCATCCGATACATCGAGGCTTAGTGTACCAGGAGTCAATGAAATTAAATTGGCCAGTAAGGTTATCTCCATGTCAGATTTTGCAGCAAGTGGCACTTTTACAATACCCGGGGTCATGAAAAACTTAGGCGTTACTACATCATAGGCGACCTGAATATTGGCCTTTACCAGTTCGTATAGAAAGAATAAAACAAATCCAATGGTTTTTGGAACTATCATAAAGTACTTCCTGTCGTTTCCTTGCAGGCTGATTAACCACATGACCAGAAAACCCAAAATAAAACCAAACAGGAAGTTTACAAAAGTAAAGGCTCCTGTAAGTGCCACCCAAATCAGCGTTAGCAATATGTTCATTAGAAAGCGTTTCTTCATTTCGGTAAAGTATTAAAAGATGAATCGCCTAGCACAGCCTGAATATAATTAACGGGCTCCATTAATTCTTCAGCTATATGTTTTGATACAAGGTGGACATATTCAGCACCAAAACCTATAAATAAGGAAATTATACTAAGAAATACAATAGGCAAAACCATCATGCTCTTTTGTCCAGTAGAGAGATTTTCGAAATTGTCTTCAGAAGATTTCTCTTTATTTTCTATACCTTTTTTCCAGAACACTTCTGCCCAGATCTTTCCGATTACGTACAAGGTAATGAAGCTGGCAATTAGAATAATACCGATCAATATGTAATTGGAGGTGTCAAAACCAGCCTGTATCAATGAAAGTTTAGGCCAGAAACCCGAAAATGGGGGTATGCCCACTAAAGAAAACAATGGTATAGCCACAAGTAGCGATAGTAATGGGTATTCTGCATATAAACCGCCCAGTTTTTTAATATTTTCGGTGCCTTTAATTTTAAGCACCAGGCCACTTACCATAAACAAATTGGTTTTTATCACGATATCGTGGATAAGGTAAAAGACTGCTCCAGTGATCGCTACTGTAGTAAACATGCCTAAACCAGCAACCATAAATCCAATATGGCAAATAATTAAATATGCAAAAGCCTTGCGCATATTATTTTGTACCAAAGCGCCCACGCCGCCACTTATCAATGTCAAAATAGCAATTACAGTTATCAAATTGAATGTAAAAGTATCGCCATAAAATATCAGACTGAAAATGCGAAGTAGGGCATATACCCCAACCTTGGTAAGCAAACCACCAAAGATGGCCGAAATGGCCGAAGGAGGCGTGTGATATGAAGCAGGTAACCAAAAGTATAAGGGGAAAATAGCCGATTTAATACCAAAGCCCGCAAAGAACAACAATGCGGTGACATTCACCAGCCCTCTGTTTTCTATCTCGGCTATACGCAACGACAAGTCGGCCATATTCAGACTTCCTGCCAGGCCATAAAGCATGGCTATGGCCGTCAAAAATATGACTGACGCCAACAAATTCATGGTTACGTATTTTAGCGCACCCTCCAACTGATCTTTTTCTGCACCTAGAGTGATCAACACAAAGGATGCAATGATGATGATTTCAAACCAAACGTACAGATTAAAAATATCCCCAGTTAGAAAAGCTCCGTTTAAACCCATCAGTAAAAAATGTAAAACTGGAAAATAGGCGAATTTCTGTCGTGCTGTATCAATAGTGGCAGCCGAATATATAGAAACTGCCAGACCAGAAATGGTAGTAAGCAACACCAATGTGCTACTAAGTACATCTGCAACTAAGCTAATGCCAAAAGGTGCGCTCCAACTACCAGCTTGCATGGTAATGATGCCGTTCCGCCAAACATCGGCGAACATCCAAACGGACAGCCCCAATGCTACAATACTCAGCAAAATGCTTAAAAAGCGCTGTGTTTTGATTTTTTGTCTAAAGGCCAAAAGCAATACCGCGATAAATAGCTGAAAAACTACGGGTAGTATTATTAAATCATTTGCCATTAGTTTTTATCTGTTGTGTTCATTTGATCCAGGTCATCTGTTTTGACCACCTCATAGGCCTTTTTTACCAATATAATAGAGAAGGCCTGCAAGCCAAAACTAATGACAATGGCAGTAAGTATAAGTGCTTGAGGTACTGGATCTGCATAAATTTCTGTAAAAATCTTAGAGTCTACCGGTATTATGGGCGGATGGCCTTTGGTAATTCTGCCCAATAGAAATATCAATAAATTGGCACCATTTCCCAATAAAATCAGACCCAGAATTAATTTCACCATGCTTCTTCGCAACATCATATATAAACCTGCTGCATATAGCAATCCGATCATCATTGCCAATAGAATTTCCATATTAAAGCGATTCAGATATAGTAAAAATTATCGTAAGGGTTACACCTACTACGACCAGATAAACCCCCAAATCAAAAAACAAGGCCGTGCCGATCATACCTACCACAGGTAGTGGGTCTGCAAACCACAATCCTGTCATAAAAGGTAAGTCTATCAACAAGGGTAAAAAACCACTAATTAATGCCAAACCCAATCCGACCGGCATAAGCACCATAGGATGAATTCTGATAATGGTACGGGTGTTTTCAAGGCCATTAGCAAATGTGTGCAGCACAAAAGCTATAGAGGCAATAAGGCCGCCAACAAAACCGCCTCCAGGCAAATAATGACCTCGTAACAATATGAAAATTGAAAAAAGCAACAACAGTGGCAGTAAATAATTTGAAGCGGTTTTAAGAATTATAGTCTTCATAGATCAATCTGTTTGGCTTTTGTTAAGATTCAATTTAAGCAAGCTATATACCCCTAATGCAGCAATTACCAATACCGTTATTTCAACCAATGTATCCAAACCTCTAAAGTCTACCAATATCACATTTACTACATTTTTACCTTTTGCCAATACATAAGCATTTTCAGCATAATACTGACTGGTAGCTTTTCTTAATGGTTCGTTTAAAACTTCCAAAGTAAGTATAGTGATAAGTGCGCCAAAAGATAAGGCGACCACTCCATCTCTGATTCTATCACGGGTATCAGAGAGGTTCAGGTATTTGGGTAGCCTGTACAACACTAGTAAAAAAAGAATAACTGTAAGCGTATCGATGGTAAACTGGGTCATGGCCAAGTCCGGAGCGCTGTAAAATACAAAAAGCAAACAGATAGAATAGCCTACAATTCCCATGGATGACACTGCCACCAACCTTGAATTTGTGAATACCGTAAAAATGATGGCGGCGGTCATTATGATCAAAATAACTACCTCATATATTGTCAGTTCAGATAATTTGCTATAGTCAATATACAAGCTTACCCCTGAAAACAATTTGTAAGCAATAAGGGCAATTACAAAAATGAATATCGTCAACAGATAATTCTTTAATCGCCCATTTTGTAAATTTGAAGTTGCTTTTAAAGATAAATCATAAAACTTTTTTGATAAGAAAGTTAGGATGTTTTGGGGTGAAACTATTTGGTATCGGTCTGTTATTTGCATTATGGATATTGAGGGCTTAATGAAAAAATACAAAGCAACACCTGATGCAACAGTAATGGCACTTAACAATAGTACAAAATTGAACCCATGCCATAATGCCAAATGAAATCCAGAATCTCCACCTGACATAGCAACGTGCAAAGGCCTTATCAGGCTATCTTCAACCAGATGAGGAAACAACCCAAATAAAATACCCAGAATAGATAGTAATAAAGGTGGAGTCCACAATATGAAGGATGGTGCATGCGTATCTTTAAATTCTTCAGGAAGTTGCCCGGCAAAAGGACGAATGCCTGCCTGAAATCCTGCATAAAGCAAAAGCACATTAACCAGTATGGCGATGCCGGTAAGAAGGATTGCCCAAGATTCAAATCCCATGGTCGATTCATAGATAAGGTCTTTACCTACAAAACCCAGAGCTGGCGGAATACCCGCATTGGCTACGGCAGCCAGAAAACCTGCAATGGCTACAGGCCACATCACTTTTCGAAGTCCAGCCAGGCGTGTAACATCCCGGGAGCCTGTTTCGTGATCGATAATACCAGCCACCAAAAACAAAGTAGCCTTGTAGAGGGCATGTATCAAAATAAATAATCCCGCAGCCAGCAAAGCCTCGTCGGTGCCGAGACCAATGAGAAACACCAGAACACCCAATGCCGATATGGTAGAGTAGGCAAGTATGCCCTTGAGATCGTTGCGAAAAATTGCATGTACAGCTGCATAAGTCATGGTAATGCCACCTACAATCAGTAAGGTTGTATTCCAGTATTGATGGTCACCGAGTAAAGGACCGAAGCGCGCCAATAAGTAAATACCTGCTTTTACCATAGTGGCGGAGTGCAAATAGGTAGAAACCGGGGTAGGGGCAGCCATGGCACCCGGCAACCAAAAATGAAACGGAAACTGAGCTGATTTGGTAAAAGCAGCCACGAAAATAAGAGCTATAATGGCAATATAATGCCCATGATCATGTAGAGAAATACCTGATTGCAGCATTTCTGAAAGAGAGTAAGTGCCAGTAATGCCTCCAAGGAGTATACCGCCGGCTAGCAAAAACAATCCCCCAAAACCAGTGATACTTAAAGCGATAATTGCTGATTTACGCGATTTTTCACTTTCATTATTAAAACCAATTAAGTAAAAAGAGCTAATACTTGTAAGTTCCCAAAAAATAAATAGTGTAATGACATTATCAGACAATACCAGACCTAGCATAGAGGCCATAAAAACACTTAAATACCCATAAAATCGGTCGAGATATTGGTGCCCTTTTAAATAGTAAGAAGTGTAGAAATAAACCAGGGCGCCTATACCAGTGATTAATAACGCAAATAGCAAACTGAGTCCATCAAGGTTAAAAACCAAGTTGATTCCTAAGGAGGGCACCCAATTATACTCAAAAAAAAGACTTTCCTGAGACGCTATAGCAGGTATCTTATATATGAAATAAATAAAAAGACTTAGTGGAAGAGCAGTAAGAATTATAGAAGCCTTTTGTTTGAGATATTTCCCAAATAGTGGAAAAAGCAATGCTAAAATAAAACCTGATAAGACAATTAATAACATTTGCGATGCATTAGGTCAGGAAAAATTCGAAACTAATTGAATATTCGCGAAATATAGTAATAGTTGTTAAAAAATTAATGTTTGGTGGTTACATAGCTTAAAATTTTAATCAACTAATGTTTTACATGTAAATATTTCAATGCCAAAGGCTATATTAATTCTGTGGCATTAGACGCTTATTGGTTTTTTAGCACATTAGCCACCTGCATAAAAAAGTAGCTGACTGCTTATAAAGTAACAATTTTGGTTGCTTCGATTAATGTTTAAATTTAGTAACCTTACTATTAAATAATACATTGAGAAATCCAATTTAGTTGTCAGTTAAGGACAATGCATAATGTATATTTTAAGTAAGTTACTTAAAAATGAATTTGTAAACAGTTCAACTTATTTTGTGATCTTGAAAAAATAAAATATTTGCGTTTGTGACTAAAACAAACGTTTGCGATTTCACACGGCACTAATAAAATCAACTAATTTTTACACCAGATTAAGCGTGCGTATGAATAAAAAGGGTTTAAAGTTTCATTTTTTTTTGCAACATTTGCTGCCATTCTCAATTAAGGAGGCATTCGCAGAAGGGTATGGAAAAAATCTTGAAGGTTTTAAAAATAGTATCGGTATTGGCATTTATGGCCATATTACTCATAGTATATGCATATAATCATCAAAAATCCGATTTGGTACTCGTTTTAGGACGGCCAGATGTATTAGCATTAGAAACTTTTTTCTATACAAGCTTGGCCATTTTTATGGTTACCAATGCATTATTCTACATGTTTTTCAAAATGAGTGAAACCATACAGCCGAGTGCTAACAAGTTATTATTTT
>DAIQNU010000074.1:0-12180 GCA_036788235.1 Cyclobacteriaceae bacterium | reverse complement strand
AGGAGCAGTCATTAAACCGGGAGTAAAAATTGGTTCATGGGCTATTGTTGGCGCAGGAGCAATTGTGATTAAAGACATAGATACGCGAACGATGGTAGCCGGAAACCCTGCTAAAATCATAAAAACAACCCTTCCACGAACTTAAGTGCTTTCTACATTCAACTTCTAAAGTCTTTTAGCTGGGGTTAGACCCGCAAGGTTTTTTTTATTTAACGCCCATTTTTATTCAATAGCTAAAATATAAATTTGAGATCAAACCTCTCGGGTAACAACTAAATGAAATTGAATCAGCTTTTCATAAACAGCCATTTAAAAAGTATGCGGTAATTGACCTTGGATCCGTGCATAAGAATACCGATTCTATAAATACGCGAAGCGAGCCAAGTTGTGAATATAAATCCAGCCGATAAAAAAGTAATGGATAGCAGCAATTGCCAGGTAGGTACACCAAATGGTATGCGCATCATCATTACTATGGGACTTGATAGTGGAATCATTGACATCCAAAATGCCAAACTGCCATCGGGATCCTTTAGTACTGCACCTAAAACTATTATAGAGAAAATAAGTGGTATAGTAACCGGCAATTGAAACTGCTGTGCATCGGAATCACTGTCGGCTGCAGAACCTATTGCGGCAAACAATGACCCATACAAAAGATAAGCTCCAAGAAAATAGAGCAGAAAACAAATCAATATTAAGGGTATATTGATAGTATTTACCGCATTCAATACATCCTGAACCATTTGTGCACTTTCTGCTCCACCCGCCATTCCTGCTCCTGCCATATTTTCCATACCTGCCATGTCTGCTTGCGACAAACCAAAATAAGCGAGCACGCCTGTATATATCAGCATAGTCAATACTGCCCAGAGCGTAAATTGCGTAAGCCCAACTGCACCAATACCCATAATTTTACCAAGCATCAAATGAAAAGGACGAACTGACGAAATAATCACTTCTACAATCCTGTTTGACTTCTCTTCAATAACACCACGCATGATCTGCACACCATAAAACAATATAAAAAAGTAAATTAGCAAAGATGCGATATACCCAACAGCCGTTGCGACAGCGGTATTACTAACCTGCTCGTATCCCTTTGAAACATTAATAGTTTGGATTGAAACGTTTGTGTCCAATTTTTTTAATACCTCTCTATCGACACCTGATGCATCAATTTTCTGGTTTTTTATAATTCGGCTTATTGCACGTTCGATGGGTAGAATTACATCGAAAGAAGGATTGCTTTCAGAATACAACTTTATCCCGGTAGGGTCTTCAAAATCGAGGTTTGGTATATGTAAAATAGCATAAATTTCACCCTTTGCCAATTCACCTCTTGCCTCATCCAGCGATTTATCAGTAAAATGTACTGGCATAGATACATTATCAGGTAGCGAATTTTCGAAAATTCCAGTTTCATCAACTATATGAATGATTTTTTTGTCACTTTTATCACTCTCTCTGGTAGCAAGCCAAATAGGTATAATCATTAACATTGCAAAGAGCAAAGGCCCTAAAATACTCATTACCAAAAATGATTTTTTACGAACCCTGGTTAAGTATTCTCTTTTGACAATCAATAGTATCTTATGCATGTTCTTCTGCATTTACATTCGCAATAAAAATTTCATTCATGCTGGGCACCTTTTCTTGAAAACCATGTATTTCAATTTGGCTCATCAACATTTTAAGGAGTTCATTGGGGTTCATTTCATGATGTGTTTTTATTACCGTATGGGTATATTCATCATAGGTTGGCTTTTCTTCAAGAATATCGAAAAATTGAGGGTCATTGGTTAATTTACCTAAATGGTCAATCATAAAAGTATTGGTGCGATTTGACTTTTTAATCTCAGATTTGGGACCGTCAAGTATCTTTTTAGATTTGTGAATGAGCGCTATATAATCGCACAATTCCTCTACAGTTTCCATTCTATGTGTACTGAAAATTATCGTAGCTCCATTGTTTCTCAACTCCAGAATTTCATCTCTAATAAGATTGGCATTTATGGGGTCAAAGCCTGAAAATGGTTCATCGAGAATTATCAACTCAGGGTTGTGCATTACGGTAGTAATAAACTGTACTTTTTGCTGCATTCCTTTGGAGAGATCCTCTACTTTTTTATCCCACCATCCAGCCATGTCAAAGCGGCCAAACCAATACCGGATTTTGTCCATGGTAACCTTTCTTGACATTCCTTTGAGTTGACCTAGATATAAAAGCTGCTCACCAACTTTCATTTTTTTGTAAAGCCCACGTTCTTCGGGCAAGTAGCCAATTCTACTTATGTGGCTTCCGTCAAGCGGTTGGCCATCAAAAATAATTTGCCCGGTATCTGCAAAAATAATTTGATTAATAATTCTGATTAGGGTGGTCTTGCCAGCACCATTGGGGCCAAGTAGTCCAAAAATTGATTGCTTGGGAATAACCAGATCTATATCACTTAATGCAGTAAAATCTCCATATGATTTACCAACACTAATAGCTTGTAAAATATTCAAATGAGTTAATTTAGGTTGCTGCCGAAATATATTTAGGAGATATTTAATTTGCAACCATTATTGTGATGAATGGTATTATTAAGCCCTATTTAACAACAGATGAAAAAATAATGTTACCCAATCCTACATCCAGGTCAAAAACCAGCACATTAGATTCGGTGGAGGAATAGCATCCATTTACGAATACATTTTTATCTATTTCAACAAAAGAGTCGAGAAGTTTCACTTTACACAAAGATGAGTTTCGTAGGTTAATACGCACTGGGATCATATCATCAGGTAAAATTACTTCAAGGGTACCAGCACCCACGCTAGCCCTAATATGGCTGCTATTAAGCAACCTGCTACCAAAATTCATATGCATTGTACCAAAGCCAATATCAGCTACAATATAATTGGAAAGTGACATTTCTGGTCGGTAAAAATTTATAGATCCCATATCGACTTTCACTTTAAAGGTATCCATCACGACTCGGTTTGGCGTACCCGAAAAATATCCAATATTTACCTTGGCATTACCTGAATGTATTTTAAGTTTTTCTATTGATAAATCAGTTAGATCAACTCTGGAGTCACCACTTGTATAATTTAATGATAGGTCAATGGGTTTTGATTGAGAAAGCGTTAAGCCCCATTTAAATTTGTCAGATGAAGTTTCAGTAAAAAAACTTCCATTGAGAAACCCTACGGCGTTACTTGACTTAAGCCAAAGGTCTACCTGATTGTTTCTGTTCTTAATTACTGATTCTATACGCGGTTCAAAATTCTTTTCATTGTTGAAATTATGAACCCCGAGAATGTGCGGATGATCTGATGAGGCAATGCTGCAGTCTCCATTATTGGAAAAAAGCTGAAGCGTCAACCTGTCAAATCCCTGATCATTAGGGATGGTGAAGTAGTCGTCAGGCTGTGCCTGAATGTGGATTTGGGATAAAAAAAATATGAGAAAAAACAACGTCACCTTATACATATCCCATACAACGTGATGCCACAAAAAAGTGTTTCAACTACACAATAAAAACAGAAATAAATTTTTTGAATAAACTTTTAAATTAAAGCCTATTCAAAAAATTCACGCATTCTTTCAAATATGTTTTTCTCAGATTTACCAGGTGCTGGTTCGAAATTTTTTGAATCCCTTAACTTTTCCAATATAAGACGTTCTTCTGTGCTTACGTTTTTAGGTGTCCAAACATTAACATATATCAACTGATCACCTTGTCCGTAGCCATTGAGTTCCTTAATGCCTTTCCCTCTTAGTCGTAGTATTTTCCCACTTTGGGTTCCTGGCTCTATTTTGATTTTTACTTTGCTTTCAATCGTAGGAACTTCGACAGTAGATCCTAGTACAGCATCAACAAAATTTATGTATAAATCATAAATGATGTTATTGCCATCTCTTTTTAAAACTTCGTCTTCTTTCTCTTCTATTAATATTAGTAAGTCGCCGGGAGCTCCACCACTTGGCGCATAATTACCTTTGCCAGACATAGATAGTTGCATCCCTTCAGCAACGCCAGCTGGTATTTTTATGCTTATTTGTTCCTCTTTTTGAACCAAACCAGTACTATCTACCCCACTTGGACGGTGATCCAAAATTTTGCCAGAACCATTGCAAGTAGGACAAGTTGAAGCAGAAATCATTTGGCCAAGCATGGTATTTACCACCTTACGCACCTGACCAGTACCACTGCATGACTGGCATGTTTTATAGGTAACACCATCAGCTACAACCAATCGGTTTACTTTTATCTTCTTCTCACAGCCATTGGCAATTTCATCGAGATTTAATTTAAGCTTTATTCTTAGGTTAGATCCTTTTCTAACCCTACGACCTCCTGCTGAGCCGCCTCCACCGCCAAAAAAGCTTTCAAAAGGACTGTTGCCGCCAAAAATATCTCCAAACTGAGAAAAGATATCATCCATAGACATGCCGCCTCCATGAGCACCTCCCCGCATGCCGTCATGACCAAAACGATCGTATTGTTGACGCTTATCGTTGTTACTTAAAACTTCGTATGCTTCAGCCGCTTCTTTAAATTTATCCTCAGCTGTTGGATCACCCGGGTTTTTATCAGGATGAAACTTTAGTGCGATTTTTCTGTATGCTTTCTTGATTTCATCTGTAGAGGCGGTACGACTTACACCCAGAATATCATAATAATCTCTTTTAGCCATCTGATTATGATCCAATTACAACTTTAGCAAATCTTATTACCTTTTCATTTAGGTAATATCCTTTTTCAACTATATCTATTATTTTACCTTTCAGGTCTTGTTCTTCTACAGGCATTTGAGCTACGGCTTCATGAATATCAGCGTCGAAATCATCGCCTTTATCTATTTTCATGATTTTCAAGCCTTTTTGCTCAACCGTATTTCTCATTTTATTACTAATGAGTGTAAATCCTTCTTTGAGAATAGCAGGATCAGTCTGATCTTCATTAGCTGCGAGTGCTCTTTCAAAGTCATCCACTATAGGAAGTAATGCTGTGAGCATACCTTCATTAGCATTTACAATAAGATCTGCTTTTTCTCTGGCAGTGCGTTTACGATAGTTATCAAATTCCGAATACAATCTCAGATATTTTTCTTTCGACTCTGCCAAATCAGCTTCAAGCTTGGCTAATTTTTCTGACAAATCGTCCTGTTCACCTTCCGTTTCTGTTGTTGCCTCTGATTCTTCTTTATTTTCAACTGCCGATTCTGATGTTTGATCAGCATTTTCTGTATGTTCCTCCCCTACCATCACTTCTTGTTCATCTGTAGGCTGGATATCTTCTTGCTCTGTTTGTTTTTCAGTCTTATTATTCGAAATCATATTTTTCAAGGTTAAATTAGCTCAATCAATAATGAACTTAACAATAGTGGTATTTATCTTAGTTTAGTTAGGCATATAAATTCATTTGAAACTAAATTATTGATAATGAATTAATTAGCTTCTTAATAATTTAAGTTCGCATATATAGCAACCAAACACTTGATTCTTCAAATCAAAATTGCTGCCAAGCACACAATCTGTGTCATAATGACAGCTTTTAATTGAGGCATTTCCAAAGTTTGTCTTTCAAAACATCTAATCCCATACCAGTTATGGAAGAAATAAAGACGGTCTCAATTCCTTCGGGTAGCTCATTGCTAATGGCATCTTGTAATTCCTGATCAAGTAAATCAGTTTTCGAAATGGCCAACAAACGTCTTTTATCAAGTAATTCAGGATTATATTTTTCTAACTCTCTTAATAAAATCCGGTATTCATTTCGAATATCTTTAGCATCAGATGGCACCATAAACAATAAAACTGAGTTGCGCTCAATATGCCGTAAAAATCTGTGCCCCAGTCCTTTTCCCTCTGCTGCACCTTCTATTAATCCTGGTATATCGGCAATTATAAATGATTTATAATCACGATATTTCACTACACCCAAATTAGGTGTCAGTGTTGTAAATGGGTAATCAGCAATTTCAGGTTTTGCTGCCGAGAGCACAGATAAAAGCGTTGATTTACCTGCATTGGGGAAACCTACCAAACCGACATCTGCCAATACTTTTAGCTCAAGAATTATCCACTCCTCAATACCTGGTTCTCCAGGTTGAGCGTGAGTTGGAGCTTGTACCGTGGCTGTTTTAAATTCAGCATTACCAAGACCTCCTCGACCTCCTTTAGTTAAGATCACTTCCTGTCCTTCACTGGTAATTTCTGCCCTCAATTCACCCGATTCTGCATCGCGGGCTATCGTACCCAAAGGCACGTCCAGAATTACATCTTTGCCACTAGGACCCGAACTACGATGGCCATAACCTGCTACACCATCGGTTGCTATCACATGTTTCTTATAACGCAAATGCAGCAAAGTCCACATCTGACTATTTCCTCTTAATATTATATGCCCCCCTCGTCCACCATTGCCACCATCAGGACCTCCTTGTGGCACATATTTTTCTCTTCTAAAGTGGACAGAACCCGCGCCACCTGCTCCAGATCTGGAGCAGAATTTTACGTAATCGATAAAGTTGGTCGAAGCCAATATCTTGTATTTAAATTTTAATGTATATTATCTAAAGTGCATCAATATTCGATGCTATTTTCTCAAAAATCTCATCTATTGTTCCGATACCTATAATGGTATTAAGTTTACCCTGCTTTTTATAATATTCAGCTACCGGAAGTGTTTCTCGCTTATAAACCTTGATTCTATTATTGATCTTTTCTTCGTCTTGGTCGTCGGTTCTGCCAGAAGTTTTGCCTCTGTGTTTTAGTCTATTTATGAGTTCGTCCTCAGCAACTTCCAGCGCTATCATTCCCTTTATTGGTGTTCCCTTTGAATTAAGTAATTTATCCAAAGCCTCAGCTTGTGCTACTGTCCTGGGAAACCCATCAAAAATAAATCCTTTTGACTCGGTTGAGCTTTTGATTTTATCATCGACCATATCGATCACCACCTGATCAGGCACAAGATTGCCCTCATCCATGTAATTTTTGGCAAGTTTGCCTAGTTCAGTGCCCTCAGAAAGATGCTTTCTGAATAAATCGCCAGTTGAAATATGGCTAAGCTTAAATTTCTTTATGATATTCTCACTTTGAGTACCTTTGCCTGCACCGGGAGGACCAAATAAAACTATGTTAAGCATGTTGAAAATAATTTAATTGATTTTTTTTAATTGATAAATGTCCTTGAGATTTCGACCATGGCCATTATAATCCAGACCATAACCTACCACAAATTTATTGGGAATTTCGAAGCCAGTAAACTTGGGTTTTATTCGATGCATTAAAGCTTCAGGTTTAAATAACAATGTCGCGATTTCTACGGACGATGGTTTGAACTTATGAATATCGACCAAAATCGAGTTTAAAGTATTCCCAGTATCAACTATATCTTCAATGATAATAACCTCTCGATCTTCCAATGGCTCATTAAATCCCAATAACTGCCTCACGTTTCCAGTACTCTGAATGTTTTCATAAGAGGCCGTTTTTATAAAAGAAATTTGGCATGGAATACTTATTTCCCGAATTAAATCGGCGGCAAAAATAAATGAACCATTGAGTATGGCGACAAACAGTGGATTTTTACCTGCATACTGGCCATTGATATTTTGTGCCAACTCTTTTATACGCGCTTGTATTTTATTTTCGGGTATAAACAGTTGAAATTCCTTGTCAAGTACAAACATAAATAATCGCAGGTTTGCCAAAAGGCTGGCAAATATAAGACTTATAAATGAAAAAACCGGATGCATTGTAGATCTGTCTGCATTTCGACAGTTAGATTCCTTACAAAGGCTTAGTTAGCTCAACTTTTGACAGGTGCAATCTAAGTTTATTTTTACCTGATAATAGTATCAATAGACCGATTAAAGCGCACAAAGTCATAAGCACTACCATAGGAACTGCAGTATGGTTATGGATAACGCTCACTAAGGCTGAAACCATGCCTCCCATAGCCATTCTAAAACATCCCATCAGTGCTGATGCACTTCCTGCACGCTGTGAAAAAGGTGCCAATGTTAGGGCTGCGGCATTTGGACTACTTAAACCCTGACCAGTTAGAAATATGAATATCAATAAGACAAATATTGGAAGATTGAACCAATTAAGCCAAGTACCTATTACCAAAAACATACCGACGATGGACTGGTAAATAAGGGTAAACTGAATAATCTGCTCGCTACTAAACCGCTTGAGTAAAAAGTGATTAAGTTGGGTAGTACCGATCATGGCAAAAGCCAATATGGCAAAAATCCATCCATATTGTTGTTCGTTAAGTCCATACATGTTCATAAAAACATCAGCAGATCCTGAAATGTAAGCAAATGGTGCCGCTGTAGCAATGCCACCAGCCAACATATAGAGCAGAAATTGTGGCTCTAGCAATACTTCGTAATAACTTTTAAATACAGGCTTGAGCCGTAAAGACATAGTAGTATCTGGCAAGCTTCCCTGAGGTAATACATAGTGCACTCCAACCATAATACCAGCGGTGATAACAGCCAATATTATAAAAATCGAATGCCAACCAAATGCAGAAGTAAGGTATCCACCTAGAGTTGGCGCTACCATTGGTGAAACAGCTATTACCAGTATGATGAAAGAAAAAGCTTGTGCTGTTTTATTTACCGGAAATAGATCTCGTACCAACGCCTGGGCAGCCACCATACCGGCACACCCCCCCAATGCTTGAATAAATCGCATTATTATTAAAGACTCAACCGATGTGGTAAATGCACAACCAATTGAAGCCAATATATAGATCGTCAGTCCTGCATACAAGGGTATTTTCCGACCATATCGATCTAATAGTGGCCCATAGAGTAATTGGCCAATAGCTATACCAATAAAGTAACTGGTAAGTGAAAGCTGAACATTAGAAATAGAAGTTTGTAAATCAGAAGCAATGGCCGGAAAACCGGGCAAATACATATCTATAGAGAATGGACTAATAGTAGCCAATGCTCCCAAAATAAGTATAACGGTGAAGTATTGCTTATTGGTCATGGTTGTGGTTTGATAGCAAATGGCAAAATATAGGCTTCCGAAGTAATAATCCTATAAAGCTGCAAATGACCGCAAAGTTCCTTGTAAAGTCATTTATTTACCAAGATATTTTTATCAATGGTTAAATGTGGTGTTGAGTTTCATTTTTGCTTAACCTTCCACTATTACTCAACTTGAGTTGATGAAAAATCTAGTTGAGTAATCGCAAAACGAAAAAAGCCCTGAAAACAGGGCTTTTAAAGTTCTTAAGGAAAATACAATTTTATATTCTAACTAAGCTAGTCTCACATTTACTGCATTCAATCCTTTTTTACCTTCTTTCAGGTCAAATGTTACATCATCGTCTTCCCTAATTTCGTCGATCAGGCCCGATACGTGCACAAAGTACTCTTTGTCTGATTCTTCATCTTTAATGAACCCAAATCCTTTAGAGTCATTAAAGAATTTTACTTTTCCGTTTTTCATAATGTTTAATAATCTTCTACAAAAAAAGAATTCTAAAAATAAGTTCTAAAATACCAATATTGCAGAAACTTTGATGTTTAATTATAGTAATTGATTAACTGATGCAAAATGCCAAAAAAAATAATACGCACCTAAAAAATCGTATATTTTATTTAATATTTCTGTTTAGTGTTCCATTTAGCGTTGATAAATCATATGGCATAGAGCAAGATACCACTTATTATACCACCTATCACCATCAGTTGACAGGTCGTTTTTTATTTTCACAAAAATTTACCTCAGTAAAATTCTCTGATAAAGCCGACAATCACCGTATACACTATTTTCCAAATACCACACTGAATATGGGTGTGGGTGCCACATACAGAAGACTAAATTTAAACCTCGCCTACGGTTTTGGATTTTTAAATCAAAATCAAGAACGAGGGAATACCAAATACCTCGACTTACAGGTGCATGCGCATCCACAAAAATTCAATGTTGACTTGTTTGCACAGTTTTATAAGGGATACTATGCAACTAATAATAATATAGATCAGTCCGATAATAAATATTATCTACGTCCAGACCTAAGCGTAAGAAAAATTGGCGGGAACATCCAATATATTTTCAACCATCATAAATTCTCTCTTCGTGCACCAAATTTCCACAATGAATGGCAAAAAAAATCTGCTGGCAGTTTACTACTTGGTTTCGAAACCTATTTTGGACAGGTTAGCGCTGACAGTGCCTTTTTACCTTCAAGTCTAACTGGTAGTCCACGTTTGATAAGTCAAGGCATGCGATTTATTGAAGCCGGCTCCAACATAGGCTACGCCTATACACTAGTCATTAAAAAACATTTTTATGTTTCTGCATCTGCTAGTGCAGGCATTACTTTTGGAGTAAAATCTATTGAGGAAAATGGTCTGTCCAATAGCGAAACCGGCTTGAACTTAAATGCTCTCAGCCGGATTTTTGTGGGATATAATTCTGAAACTTGGGCGGTAGGTATGGGTTATGTAGACAACCGGATAATGTTTACTTCCGAAAACATTGATTTGAGTACCAGAATAACTACAGGGAATATTCGATTGAATTTCATTAAACGTTTCACCCCGGGACCAAAGCTACAGAGAAGACTGAACGTTATAGATATTATAATCCCTTGATTGGAAGAAATGATATGTAAATTGTTAAGCAAATTTTGGCCTAAATGCCTTAATAACATCTTCATTAACTTCAATTCTTGGCCCAAGAATTAAATCAATGCAATACGGAATTGCAGGAAAAACTGCATCAAGACATTGCCGTATCGCCGAAGGTTTACCAGGCAAATTTACAATGAGAGTTTTATTGCGAATCCCCGCGGTCTGCCTTGACAATATAGCCGTAGGAATATATTGTAAACTGACCTGCCGCATAAGCTCGCCAAAACCAGGCATCATCTTTTGACAAACTCGTTCGGTAGCCTCGGGGGTAACATCTCTTACTGCCGGCCCAGTACCGCCTGATGTAACAATCAAACAACAAGATTTGGCGTCTGCCATATCAATCATTGTATTTGCGATCTGATCTTCCTCATCAGGTACCACAGCATATTCATATTGAAATTCTCCTTTTATGTATTCCTTCAAAGTACTTAAAATGGCTTTACCAGGAATATCCTCATAAATGCCCGCACTAGCTCGATCCGAGACATTAATGATGCCTATACAAATTTTCATTATACACAGTTTGTTGATTCATTATTATAACTCATAAACACCCCTATTCTTGCAAAAAAACAGTGTTCAGATCTTAATGCAAAGCTTTAACTAAAGTTTATATACAATTGTATATCAATACTATAAACGGTGTTAATTAAAGTATCGGTGGAATAGTGTGTTTTAATTTTCATGCTAAATATTTATAACAGGAATTAAATGCTAATCACACGTAATTTCACTTTGTAGCCTGAATATTTACCATAATCTGGAAGCCCAGAACACCCAAAACGTAAATACTAAATGCTGGCCCGGGATCGTTGTTGATATAAACATTTGCCAATGCAGCAAGCCCCAATAAAGCTAACGCCAGCACCCAAAGTTTGCGCCAATTCTGTTTTGAACTTAGACTATAACCATACATATGCGAAAGCGGAATCATCATACTGAAACCATATATGGCGATGCCCATTGCAAACAGTGTGCTGTTGAATAAATAGTAAACGAATCCAAGCAAACCAATCAATACTGATATCCCTACAAAATTGGAGGTCGTAATTTCTTCTTTACTAAGTGCATATCTTCCATATACATTTAAGCGCAGAAAGAGGTTGGAAAGCGGTCGGAGAATCCAGGTAGAAACTGCCATTATCAACATTATAATCAGGAGCGGCGTAATGAACGGTTTCAATGCGGGAGTTTGCTCAGATACCATGTTCAAAGCCCGATATAGCAGATAGAATCCAATGATCACAAACCACTGGTATTTTCCTCTGAGTTTCGACATCCAAAATCCATAATTAAGAAAAAGACGATAAGGTAGGTATCGAGCCTTCATGGCTTCTACCAAACCAGCTTTGGCATATTCACTTGTCGGATCTATGCGCAAAGATTCCCTAAAGTGCTTCAGCGCTTTTTTATGTTCTCCTTTTTCTAATAATCCCCAACCAAAATTGGCATGGGTAAAGGAATTATGTGGATCTTTGTCAAGCGCTTTTTCAATGGAAGTATAAGCGTCTTCTT
>DAIQNU010000073.1:0-12211 GCA_036788235.1 Cyclobacteriaceae bacterium | reverse complement strand
AGTCATTGGTGTTTTCTTTTTCCATTTTCCATTTTTGCCAAAGATTATTCTGATGTGAAACTTGAGTATATTAAATTCAAAGCTATTCTATTGGTTAGTCTCATCTTGGAAAATCCTATTAAAGTCATTACGATTGCCTGGTTTTTAGCGATTTTATTGTTTTTTGGATATATCCTTCAAATTTTTCTATTTAGCCATCTATTAAGTATTTAATTTATGGTGATTTAGCAAGACTCGGAATGGAACAAAGTATACTTACCGCCATTTTCTTACCACTGGCCTTGGGTGTAATAATGCTTGGTATGGGCATGACACTGGTTATTGGTGATTTCAAACGCACATTTTTATACCCAAAAGCTGTGCTTTTAGGGTTAGGAAATCAATTGATCCTGTTGCCTATTCTAGGATTTCTGGTGGCCTCAAGCTTTCAGATGCGACCGGAACTTGCTGTTGGCATAATGCTCATTGCTTTGTGTCCCGGAGGCCCTACTTCCAACCTGATCACACATCTGGCAAAAGCTGATCTGGCATTGTCCATTTCACTTACTGCCATCACGAGTTTGGTGACGAATTTCACCATACCCATATTTCTTAACTTGGCACTTTTTCATTTTATGGGAGGCCGTGAAGCTATACAACTACCATTGCTCCAAACTGTACTTCAAATATTCGTGGTGACCATCTTACCGGTGAGTTTGGGTATGTATATAAATAAAAAATACCCTGCTTTTACCCAAAGAGCTTTAAAATCAGTCAATATAGCTTCTACCATATTTTTTGTGCTAATATTGCTGGTCGCTATTTTAAAGGAGCGGGCACACTTGATTCCCTACATTCAACAATCGGGACTGGCGGCTCTTTTACTCAACCTGTCTGCGCTGTTAGTAGGATATTTTACCGGAAGATTGGCAAAATTACACTATAAGCAGCGAGTATCCATTTCTATAGAAACAGGCATACAAAACGGCACCTTGGCCATTGCCATAGCTTTGAGCCCAGTCATTCTTAACAATACGCAAATAGCCATACCAGGCGTTATATATAGCTTGATTATGTTTGTAACCGCCGCATTAGTTGTAATAATGGCAAGAAAAAAAACGGAAGTAGGGAAATAGTGGCAAACAAATAAATGGAAGCTCAGAAAATACAATTGAAAAGTAAGCTTGATGTGGATGCCTTATTTAAAGTATCGCGCTTTAAAGAGGTAATCAAAAAAACCAAACCACATAAGCATGAGGGATACTATGAACTCATTTATCTTATACAAGGCGCTGGTGTGCATTGGATCGAAATGGAAAAATACCAAATAGCAGCACCTGAGTTGTATTTTCTGAAACCCGGACAAGTGCACTACTGGCAGTTTACAGAAATCCCCAAAGGCTTTGTGTTGATGTTTCGGGAAGATTTTATTGATTCAATTTCGGAAGCCTCAATGTGGCAATTACTTCAAAACTCACGAAATATCATTCGCGTGTCCTTAACAAATGCTTTCAGGCCAGATTTTATTTTTGAAGAAATGTATAAGGAATACTCCGAAAATCATGATCACTGTGTACAAATAATCAAAGGATATATTATGGCCTTGTTGTCAAAAACAAACCAACTCAATGAGGTTTCAAATATCAATAAAGAAAGTACGACAAAATTGCATGACCGCTTTGTAAATCTTTTAGCACAAAAATGTCCGCAACTTCATCTGGTTCAACAATTTGCTGATTTACTCCAAACTAGCCCACAAAAACTAAATGCTATGTGTCGCAAGCAATATGCAAAAAGTGCTGGATTGCTTATCGCAGAGCAAATCATGCTTGAGGCCAAGCGCCATTTAATTCATACTGATAATCCTGTTTATGAAATCGCAAGTATGCTCCATTTTAACGACACCTCTTATTTCGTCAAATTCTTCAGAAAGCATGCGGGGCAAACACCACTACAGTTTAGAGAGCAGTATCAAATGTAAAGCTCCTGGAAAATCCAAAAATTACAGTGATAACTAAGCCAAATACAATGCTGCTTTTAGACTTTTTTAGCACACTGAAAAATTACTGTCCTCCTGCCCTATTGATTTCTTCAGGCCCTCCATTCTTGCGTTTCGACGATTCAAATTTCTCTCCTTTACTGAATCTGTACCTAACACTCACTCTGAAACTTTGAAAGGCATTGTTCTGTCGCATATATGTATCTTGGTTCTGTATATGAACTCCACCAGTCATTAATCGTGTGCCAAATAAGTCAGAAACATTCATACTAATATCCAATTGATCCTTCATTAGGCTTCGCTTTATCCCAAGATCAGCCCAATACATATGATCAATACGATACATTCCATATACCAAAGCCGAATTGTAATAGGCATTAAACTCGAGTTTGAATTTCTTGGGTAATGTAAAGGTGTGGTTAGACTGAATCATGGCTGACCATTGATTATTATCAAATCGCTGAGATTCTTCGTACATAGTGAACTGTGCGTAAAACACAGATAACGTATTATTTATGCTCCACCATGGAGTAAAACTTAAAGGAGCAATCAACCGGAAATTCACTTGATCTTGGTGGCTTATATTCCGATTTTGAAAAATTGTGACTTTTGTTTCATCATTTTGCTCGGGTATCTCAACAAATACATCATTGGTGCGCACGTAGCCCATTGTGAAATTGAAATTCTTTTTTAAGACCTGGGTAATTTCAAATGAATTTGCATATTGTGGTCGAAGGTAAGGATTGCCAACTGCCGAAGTATAAGGATCGAGATAAAAAACAAATGGGTTAAGCATCCAATACATAGGTCGGTTGATTCTACGACTAAAATTGTAAATTAATTCATAGTCTTCATGAAGAGCTTGTTTTAAGAATATACTAGGGAAAAGATCCAGGTAATTTCTTGAATTACGCTCATTGAGCGTATAAGAATGTCCTTCAGAAATAGTTTGTTCAGCTCTTAGACCAAACTGAGCTGTCCATTTCTCACCAAATTTTGTATGAAGTGTAGCATATCCGGCAAAAATATTTTCTTCAAATACAAAGTGATTGGATCTTTCTGGATCTGTATTCCACTGCTCATCATCAAAAACCCTAAAGTCAATTTCATTGTCAGAGACTACCTGGCTGGCTTTCAGACCTAATTCAATTTTAAGCCTGTCACCCAATGATTTTGTAAAATCAGTTTTTAAGCTAATAATATTAAAGCGACTCGGATTGTGATTAGAAAGTTGCTCAAAGAAAAAAGGTGTATTTTCACCAGGCATAAAATATTCATTAATAAACGATGCCCTAACTTGATTGTCCATGATTACAAAGTCGAAATCAGTAGCAAGACTTGTACCCATAGTATCCAATTTCCAAGTGTGATGAGCATTGATTCCATATCTATTAAATGGTTCATCAGCAAAGTTTCTGGCACGAACAAAGCGATTGGCAAGGGGATTCTGACTGGTAATGGTTGTTTCTGAAGAAAATTGACTATCTCCACCATAAGACGCTCCCATTACGCTCAAGCCAATTTGATGCTGATCATTTAGGTCATAATCAAAGCCGGCTTTTACTGAAGGGTTTCTGCGGTTAGAAAGTATATATCCTAATTGATCAAACTCGGTATGAACTTCCTGTTCCTGAAAATTGCGCAACATATACATATCCCTGAAGCGTTTTCTTAGGGCATATTCAGCATTGATAAAGCTACTGAATTTACCCGCTTTTTGATTGACATTGAAACCACTTGAGTAGCCATGGTACCTATTATACTCATATCCGGCATGTACACTACCATTTACTCCTTTCGTTGAGTTCTTCTTGAGATTTATATTGATGATACCAGACGAACCCTCTGCATCGTATTTAGCAGATGGATTGGTAATCACTTCTAAGTTCTTGATGTCTTCTGCCGGCATTCCATCGAGCATAGTATTGAGTTGCGCCGCCGAAAGATACGTCGGTCTTCCATCGATAAATATTCGAACGCCTTGTCGACCATTGAGCTGAATATCTCCATTGTGGTCTATAAGTACACCTGGAGTTTTGGCCAACACCTGAAGAGCACTATTGCCTGCTGCCATAGCAGTACCTTCTATATTTACAACCATTTTATCAGCTTCCATCCTAATATCAGATCCAGCTGATCTTACTGTAACCCCTTCCAAAATTTTAATAGAATTCCTGAGATATATTATTCCAAGATCCATTTTGGCATCTTCAGATTCAATTTTAATTTTAGATATCAGAACATCATCAAATCCAATGGCACTCACACGTAAATAATGAAGATTGGGGGTAAAAACCTTTATAGCAAAATGGCCTTCCGCCGAAGACACACTGCCAGTTACCAGAGTAGAGTCTTTAGAATTGTAAAGTGTAACATTAGCAAAGCTCACCGGCTGTTTTTCTTCATTGAATATAAGTCCGGAAATGATGGTAGCTGTTTGAGCTGATGCCGCGAAACTAATGGCTATAAATAAAACAACCATTGCGGAAAATCGCCATGTTAAAAAGGTAAAGTGTTTTTTCATTTCGATACTTTTTAATTACCTCTTTAGGATAATACAGTATTGTGCCAAGAATATTACTTCAATTAAGTATTTGATAATCTGACACATACAAAATAGAATGTAAAAATTATCTGTTCAATTATGTACATTTTTCAGCGAAACCGAACACATTACAAGAAAAAGGAATAGTAGCTTTCCCATTTGAAATTTTAGAGAGAATGTAATAGGGCAAAATGTATCATGAACCAAAACAGTTAAATCAAACGAAATGTCTTTACACAACATTCAACTCAATATTCAATAAACTTTCGTAATCGATGCAGCTTTTCTCCTAAGATTAAATAATCACAATAAGGAAGATTTCAGCAGCATTTTATATTATTTTTGCATATGACTTTTTATTATGAGTCATTTTGTATTGGCGCATTTTTAATTTTAATCTTAATAGAACATTATGAGCACGACACGTAGATCCTTTTTAAAAAGCAGTGCCCTATTGCTTACAGGCGCAACACTATTATCCGAAACAGCATTTAGCAAAGCTAGAATTAATGAAATTGTATCAGTACAATTATATGGAGTGCGTGAAGATATGAAGAAGGATCCATTAGGATCATTGACAAAACTCTTTGATATGGGGTATCGAAATCTGGAACATGCCAATTATGTTGATAGAAAATTCTATGGTTTTAATGCGCTGGAATTTAAAAAAATATTGGATGATCTAGGTATGAAAATGCCTAGTGGTCATACAGTATTAGCACCTAAGCATTGGGATAACAAAACCAATGATTTTACAGATGAATGGAAATATACCATTGAAGATGCAGCTACACTAGGTCAGAAATTTGTTGTCAGCCCATACATGGATCAAAATGTACGAACTGATTATACGCAATTCATGGACTTTATGGAAGTCTTTAATAGATGTGGTGAGCTATGCAAAACATATGATATGCTATATGGCTATCACAATCATGCATTTGAGTTTAGTGAAAAATTGGAAGGCAAAACACTATTTGATTTAATAATGGATAATACTGATGCTGATAAAGTGGTAGTGCAACTTGATATGGGAAACATGTATCAAGCTGGTGCAAAGGCAATAGATATATTGAAAAAGTATCCGGGCAGATTTCAAACAATCCATGTAAAGGACGTTATGCGAAATAGTGAGGGAAAATTCGAAAGCACTATATTGGGAGATGGGTTGGTTGGCAGCAAAGAAGTACTGAAACTTAGCAGGAAATCTGGAGAAACTAACTTATATGTAATAGAACAAGAAGCATATCAAGACAAAACACCAATGGAATGCATGGAAGAAAATTTAATTATAATGAAAAAGTGGGGATTTAAAGCCTAGGTAACACTGTAGGGTATATAAAAACCTAAAACCAGCTAGGAAATTATCAAAAATGCACAACCGGTTTTTATTTTGCAAAATTTTGTAAAATTCAAGTGGCTGTGTTCTAAACTAACAAATTAATCAAGAATAGTCGTTTATATCCAATTATGATTGTGAGCTTTTAAATAGTCACCCATAGCATATCTTACATAATTTTAATTTTAAGTTACACGATTTTATTAGGAGATCTTTGAAATGTATTTGTCAAATTAATTTGCACAAATATTTTATCCATTTATTCAGAATTTAAACTCTCATTTATTTTTAAATTAAACTCATTTAAAAGTATAGATTGTAAATATTATCATTAAAATCATGTCCTGCCATCGGTTAAATCATTGATTAACTCTGAGAAATAAAACAAATGTAAAATATGCGATTGAGGAATTTTTATTGCGTAAATTAAGTCTAACATCTAAAATACAAACTACGAGTGATAGAACCAGTCTTTTGATTTGAGTTAAAAATACTATTTTTTATGATCCTAAGTGAGCAATAATTCACTAACCATTAAAAATAAAAATTTGAATCAACTACTGGTTTACTAAGATAATAGTATGCTTACACTAGTATTATTTTACCTTTTCACTTCATAGCTCAGGAGGATTACAAATAAAATTTCAAAAATAATAGACTTTTACAAACAATTTAATTTTAAAAAAGTTGATCTCAAAAGAATAAATATGAATGCCTGGCGAAAATAATCTTAAGCATTTTAAGCTTTTTTTAAATAAAAATTTTTATATGAAACAATTTATTTCTAATTATGCATATAAATTAATCATTATTATATAATTTTAAAACTAAATAGATATGGCTGAAAATAGTTCAAGCAGCATTTTAAATTCTGACTTTTTGGAATCGCTAAACATTGAAGATGGTGTAGTATTAAAAGGTCAAAATGGTAAGATTTATCCATCTATTGAATCTGCAAAAAGTGATGGTGTAACCAAAATTGAGATCCTTGAGATCAATGCTGAAGAAAAGAAAAAAGAAATCAACGAAAAATTATTTGGAACCACTAAAGTTGGTTCAGAGCAAATTAAGTCTGTATTTCAACTTTTGCTATATGTAAAAAGCCAGGTAACAGCTACACAAGTTAGTTCTGCTGTTGGGACTTTGGGTTACAGTGTTGAAATAAATAAAATTGGTCAGAAAAAAAGAGGCAGAAAAAAAGGTGACACTAAAAGTTAATCCTGCCAATAACCAATTTCAAAAAATTATTAATAGACCGAACAAGAATTCTTGCTTCGGTCTTTTTTATGCCTTGTGAAGTATCAAAGACTTAGCTTTTTTAGTACTACCACGAATTTAAGGTAGAACTGCAATTTGATTTACCTGATATCCTAAAAACCAGAGAGTAGTCATCCAAAAGAGTTTGTAGTTGTGAATAAGTTATTTAACGGTGTGTCGATTAAAATTACAGTAGAACCCTTCTAATTACAAATGAACTACGGTATATAGAAACCTTTGAAACGAAACTACCGAAAACAGATTCCAGTGTCAACAATCAGATTTTCATTGGCATTAGCGAGTCTTTGAAAGGATTTCAATATTTTTAATAGTTTCCCATCAATTTTACTAATCAAATCATTATCTTTGCGGATTAATTTCAACAAAGTGGTTTCAGTAAGTCGTTTTTGTCAATTTATTACAGTTCAGGCCGTTTCTTCACATCTGTTTACAAACTCATGCTTCGTGAAATCATATCCAACAAAAGTATATCGTGATATCATTTGATCAATTAAACATTGCCCCAGATATTCTAAAGGCAATAAAAGTACTTGGGTTTGAGAACCCGATGCCAGTACAGGAAAAAGTAATTCCACTTTTACTGGAAGAAGATAAGGACATTATTGCTCTAGCTCAAACGGGCACAGGCAAGACTGCTGCTTTTGGCATCCCAATTATTCAACTCACCAATAGCAATTTGAATGAGCCGCAAACGCTTATTTTATGCCCTACCAGAGAATTGTGCATTCAGATCACCAACGACTTGAACGACTTTTCTTTACATAGCAGACAGGTGAAAATACTTCCAGTCTATGGAGGTGCCAGCATTGAACATCAAATTAGGGAGCTTAAAAGAGGCATACATATTATAGTTGCCACACCAGGACGACTCATAGATCTAATTCATAGAAAAGCTGTAAAGCTAGCTTCTGTAAAAACAGTGGTTCTAGACGAAGCTGACGAAATGTTAAATATGGGATTTCTGGATAGTATTGAAGAAATACTTCAAGAAGTACCTGATACCAGACGGACATTACTCTTTTCGGCGACCATGCCGAGAGAAGTGGCAAGAATAGCTAAAAACTACATGCCGAATCCGATAGAAGTAACTATAGGAACAAAAAATTCCGGTTCTTCTAATGTGACCCACATATATTATTTAGTACCCGCAAGAGAAAAGTATAAAGTATTACGCCGCATTTGTGATTCCGAACCAGATATATATGGCATTATATTTTGCCGTACGCGTACAGAAACGCAGGAAATAGCCAATAAACTCATGCATGATGGATACAATGCCGACGTTTTGCATGGCGACTTATCTCAATCGCAGCGTGATGCCGTAATGAATAAGTTCAGAATCAGAAACATTCAAATGCTTGTGGCCACAGATGTAGCTGCTCGTGGACTTGATGTTGATGATCTGACACATGTGATTAATTATAGCTTACCCGGCGATGCCGAAGTATATACGCACAGAAGTGGTAGAACAGGAAGGGCAGGCAAAAAAGGTATTTCGATATCACTTGCCAACCTCAAGGAAAAACATTTGCTTGCTCAAATTGAGAAAAAAATCAATAAGCCTTTTGTGCCCATGAAAGTTCCAACGGGCAGAGAGATTTGTGCACGTCAGCTTTTTCATTGGGTTGGTAAACTCGAAACTATAGAAGCTGATCATGAGCAAATAGATGCGGTGCTTCCAGAAATCCACAAAAGACTTGAAGGATTGAGCAGGGAAGAACTTATTCAAAGAGTTGTTTATTTGGAATTCAACAGGTTTTTAGAGGATTATAAAAATGCTCCTGATATTGAAGCTCCTTCACCTGAAAAGATGCATAATTTAGGCGGCGAAAGACGTGGTGGTGAAAGATCACAGCATTCGGAAGAAGGATATACCAGATTTTTTATCAATCTAGGTAAACTTGATGGCTTAAGACCTAATCAACTTATTGAACTCATTAACCAAAATACAAGAGGTACTAAAATACCAGTCGGGCGCATTGACTTATTAAGAGAGTTTTCCTTTTTTGAAATAAAAAGCGAGTTTTCTGATGTGCTTCTTAGTTCAATGAAAAATAGCATGCACGGCGATAGGACTTTGATTGTGAAAGTGGCTAAAGAAAAAGATAGCGGCTCAGAAAGAGGCTCATCGAGCAGAAAAAGAGAAGGCGGTCGCAAAGACTTTGGGAAGAAAGATTTCGGTAAAAAGGATTTCTCTAAAAAATCGAAAAGCAAGAAAAGATATTGATTTATTTAATAATTATTTGATTTTCAGCAAACAAAACCTCGGAAAGCTTTCGGGGTTTTGTTTTTTCAGTATATTTAAGACTCTTTAAATATATTTTTTCTCATCTTAAACTAATTCTTTCTTGGTAGTGCTTGATAAACCGAACAAAGTGAATAAATTTGCACTGATAGCATTTAAGTACAATTAGATATTAAATGAATGCAAGAAAAACCAATCAGCCAAACTCTCTGTAGTTTTATTATTATCTTTGTAAGGACATTATGAAATACACTTTTGCGGGACTAACTACTGCCCAGGCCGATAGTAACAGAGAAAAATTTGGATCAAATGAACTAAGTCCACAAAAAAAGGAACAGTTTATAGATAAGTTATTGGGTAATTTCAAAGACCCGATCATTATTATTCTTTGTATTGCTTTACTAATCATCCTTATACTTTCTTTTTTCGGAATCACAGAATGGTATGAAGCACTGGCTATAGGGTTGGCCGTATTATTGGCTACTTTCGTTTCTACATATTCGGAGTTTAAAAACGAATCATCATTTCAACGACTACAAGAAGAGGCATCGCGGATTACGAGTAATGTTTTTAGAAATGGCCATTTGGTAAGGTTACCTATAGGTCAGGTGGTTGTATCAGATATTATATTACTACAACTTGGTGATAAAATACCAGCAGATGGGGTGATCATCCAAGGGGATATAAAAGTTAATCAAGCCTCTCTGACGGGTGAATCAGATAATGTGCACAAAACTGCCTTTACAGAAAATACCCAATACAATCCAATCAAAGATAGAGATGACGATACGCGTTTATTACGTGGATCGGTTGTCGAAGATGGTGAAGCTATATTTAGAGTAGAGTCTGTAGGTGATCAAACCGTTTATGGTAAACTTGCTAAGGAACTATCTGCTACTGAGGAGAGATTGTCGCCATTGCAGGTAAAACTGAAAGGACTCGCAGGTCTCATTAGTAAGTTTGGCTACATAGCTGGATCGTTGGTGTTCTTCACTTTTTTATTCAATAGAATCGTCATCAAACAAAACTTTGAGATACAACTTATATCCCAATATTTTACTCAGTGGGATGTTGTAATAAATGACTTTCTCAATGCCGCTATACTTTCAATTATAGTGGTAGTAGCTGCCGTGCCCGAAGGCTTACCTATGATGATCGCCATCGTACTTTCTCTCAACATGCGAAAATTACTTAGAGAAAAAGTACTCGTCAGGAAATTACTAGGTATCGAAACTGCTGGTAGTTTGAATATACTTTTCACTGACAAAACCGGCACATTGACCAAAGGGGTATTTGAGCCAGTTTTTTTCTTATCAGGATCTAATAAAAAGTATAAGCAGTTTAATGAAATTCCGGAGCAACTTAAAAATACTTTGCGTTTAGCCATAGTAGAAAACACGTCCAGTATCATTTCTGTAAATGGAAACGTCGAAGGAGGCAATCAATCTGGTCGAGCTTTATTGGCTTTTGTAGATAAGAAAGACTTACTTACTCAAACCAAACAAAAAATAGAAGTAGAGCATAGTGTACTCTTTAACAGTGCGCGTAAATTTTCTGCAGCGAGAATTAAAACGCAAGAACCTATCATTGAAAATCTTGATCTGAACATTACACTTGTTAATGGTGCTCCCGAAATTGTATTAGATGGTTGCACACATTTCCTCAATGAAAATGGAATAGTTCAGCCAATTGACTTAACTGAGCTCTCCAATGAACTTGAAGATGTATCACGTCAAGGTGTCAGGCTCATTGCAATCGCTTTAACAGAAGATCCAATGGTAAACGACGAGGATATCCCAGGCAATGGCATACTCATAGGTATTGTTGGTATTAGAGATGAAATTAGAGCAGAATCGAAAGATTCTATCCGACGGGCACAAGAAGCAGGCGTGCAGATTGTTATGCTAACAGGCGACCGCAAAGGAACAGCAGTTGCCATTGCCAAAGAAGTCGGTTTACTCAATGGTGATGTCGGACATATTCTAACCTCCGATGACCTTAAGAATTTTAGCGATGAGGAGTTAATGTTGATTATGCCTAAAATTCATGTCGTCTCGAGAGCATTACCTACCGACAAAAGCAGGTTGGTACGAATAGCCAGGCAAATAGGTATGGTTGTAGGCATGACTGGTGATGGCGTAAACGACTCAGCAGCTCTTAAGCAATCAGATGTGGGCTTTGCCATGGGAAGTGGTTCAGAAGTGTCCAAAGAAGCCAGTGACATCGTAATATTGGATGATAATTTCTCTTCTTTGGCCAATGCTATACGCTATGGTCGAACTATTTTTAAATCCATTAGAAAGTTTATTGTTTTTCAATTAACAGTAAACTTAGCCGCTGTAAGTATTGTATTTTTAGGCCCATTTTTTGGCATAGACTTCCCACTTACCATTATACAGTTGCTTTGGGTTAATATTATAATGGATACATTAGCTGCCATAGCATTTGGAGGTGAGCCTGCCCTACAAAGGTTTATGAATGAACCACCAGTAAACCGTAATGCTCATATATTAACACAAGACATGGCAAGTTCGATTCTAACTTCTGCTGGGTTTATTACACTTTTTTCTTTTACATTTTTACAAACTGATATTTTCAAAGGTTTTTTTATAAGGGATGGTGTATTTAATGAACTAGTGTTTATGACTGCATTTTTTAATCTCTTCGTATTTCTCATTACCATTAACAGTTTTAATGCACGAACCGACAAGCTCAACCTGTTGGAAAATATCACGATGAATAAAGGGTTCCTTAGAGTGATTCTGTTGATTTTGTCCTTACAAATATTATTCACCTATATTGGTGGAAGTATACTGAGGGTTACTC
>DAIQNU010000072.1:0-12391 GCA_036788235.1 Cyclobacteriaceae bacterium | reverse complement strand
CAATATCACAAATACCCGTATTAACTGCTACAAAACGTAACTCTTCAAAATACCTGCGCAATTGAAAGTTATGCGGAACATCCTCCCTAAGTCCAAGCACTAATTCGTTTTCAGTGAGAGAAGATATTGTATAAGCCGCATTCAACAAAGCAAAAGATGAAGCTTTAAATATTGGCACGGTACTACTGAAATTAGTGACACGTATTAAAGGAAGAGTTGATTGAAGCCATGACCAACTGTGTATTCCATCCGTATTACAACTACCATCATTATAAAGTATAGCATCAGTTATCTCATTCTTAGGAGAAAAAAAACGAATATCAGTATAAAATGGTATATTATTTCCTGTAGCTGGAATTAATTCATTGCCCTCACCAGGCAATCTATATGTATAAGAAATATGAATCGGCAAATCTGAATCAAAATTGGCATCATATTCAAACTTAGTTACTCTGGCGGTATCTGAAATATCGTTGTTAACGAGATTAAAAATCATCTCATGAAACCTTGCAGATTCCAACCTCCAGATGGTACCGGTGAGTAGGACGGTTTCTAAAGGCCGATACATTGGGTCGACAACATTTTCACGACAAGAGTGAAAAACCATCATGCCAACCAAGAATAAGTTGATAAGCAGTATTTTGAGTGTTTCTTGTTGCCCTATTGGAGTGAAGAGTGTTTTCATCATTTTCAATTAGGTTGCTTGGTACTTATTTAATAAGTAGTTTTTTAGGATAGAATTTTATTCAAATTCACTTAATAGCAAGAAATTGTCAACTACATAAAAATGTGGTAGTCTTTGCTCGAAAACAATAAAATAATTGATTTATAAAAACGGATTACCAAATATTTCTATAATAAAGGCTATTAAAACGAGTCATATTTGGCATTTGAATAGGTAGGTATTATAGATTCCCCTTCAATGCTTTAGAGATTACTTCCCCTTTGCTATTTACTTGCAATTTTTTGTAGATGTTTTTGATGTGAAATCTGACTGTATCAATAGAAATGAAGCAGGCATCTGCAATTAATTTGTAACTCAACCCATCAACAAGGCCATCTATAATTTGCTTTTCACGCGCTGAAAGGTCAGCCTTCGGTTCTTTAGGTATGGCGGGGTGGCTGAAAAACCGGATAACTTTGCGTGCAATCTGTGGCGACATGGGCGATCCACCATTGTGTAAAGACAATATTCCCTCGCGGATTTCAGCTATTGGGGTATTTTTAAGTAAGTAGCCAGTTGCGCCAGCACAAAGAGAATCAAATATTTTATGTTCATCCTTGAAAATGGTAAGCATAATGATATCAATTTCTTCGAAATGTTGCTTTAAAAATTTAATACCTTCAATACCTGATTTGCCAGGTAGTTGTATGTCTAGCAGCACAATATCTGGCTTCAGACCTTTTTCAACAGCCTTTTCTAGTAACTCAACTGATTCAAAGCTTTGCACATTATTAAATTCAGCGCAGGATAAAAAAAATTCTGTCAATGTTGTGCGGATGTCAAAGTCATCTTCAACAAGGATTAAATTCAGATTTTTCATATTAAATACCGATTTCAGTAATAAAAATTGCGAATCCATTTTGGGTACTGATTTCTACTTTTCCGCCAAGATGTTTTGCCCTGTTTCTGACATTTGACAGTCCGTTGCCCTTGGTTTTAGTTATAGTTTGCTGATCAATTTTTCCATTATCCGATATATCAATAGAAAGGGATTTAGCATGTTTTCTAAATACAATTTTTAAAGTATTACCACATGAGTGCTTTACCATATTATTGATGGCCTCTTTGCATATAAGGTATAGGTTTTGACGAATATGTCCAGCTACTGATTCATAACCTTCAATTCCTTCTGCCTTGAAATCAAACCTAATATCCTTAGCGGGTAGAATATCCAATGCATAATCCTGTATTTTGCTAAAAAGATTTCCCATTTGGTCGTTTCTGACATCTACCACCCATACGATTTCATCTAAACCTGCTACAGCCTCTCTTCCTAGATTGGATATTTTTTCTAAATATCCATCACCCTCAGCGCTGCTCTTTTTTGCCAGACCCATTTCTGCAAATATTGAAATTTTAGTTAGGGTGGCACCAATATCATCGTGCAGATCTCGAGCAATCTTATTGCGGAGTTTTTCAATTTCAAGTTTTCTGATAAGATTGTACCGATAAATTATATGTACTAATGTCATTATCAATAAGACAATCAGCATTACAAACCACCATGTTCTCCAGAAGGGGGTCTTTATGTGAAATGCCAAAGAATTTATCTGAGCTGCTTGGTTGTCAAATAAAAAAGCGCGCATTTGTAATTCATATTTGCCAGATGGCAAACCCACCAATGAAACACTGTATTGATTACCTAAATCGATCCATTGGGGAGATAGTCCGATTATACGATATTGATAATTTATAGAATTTGGGCTATAATAATCAAGGGCAATAAGATCAACCGAGATTACATGATTACCAAAGGGGAAAGTTAGCATTGAATTTTTTTTATTTTCTAGTGAGCCATACCCTTTTAGAAGTTCATTGTTGATTTTGATATTTTCGAGAAATGTGGGTAGGGCATTAGAATATGAACTCACTTGCGATAAGTCGAATAAAAGTAATGATGTTTGTCCTTTCATTACAAGCTGAGAATTGTCACTTAGATAGAAGATATTGTTCAATCCCGGTGATTCGTATGGCAAACCAGATCGGAAATATTTTAATTCGGACCGGTTGGGATCCAATGAAAACAGGCCATGTTGTGCCGTTAGCCAAATTAAGTCGTTTTGGGTTTTACAAATGCTTGTTATTCTCAGTTTGGACATATTTTCAATATGACTATAATCTTCAACTTCGAATTCATTCTCATTGCTGATTTTCAGCTTAATCAAACCGGTGGTTGTACCCACAAGAAAAACACTCTCCTCCTGCTGTATCAGCATTGTCGCTTGATATGTTTTGCCTTCTGAAGTTGTAAGGCCTACACTGGTAAAGTGGTTGTTATAGAATAGCAGCAATTCATTGTTGGTTGTAATCCAAAGTCTATTTTGCGCATCAGCAAAAATACTTCTAATGTTGTTGCTTTTTGGGATGAAAGAACCTTCATCCTCCAACAAGTATTTGCTAATGTTGCCAGTCGCACGATCCCATTTATTAAGACCGAAAGCTGTGCCTATCCAAATGTTTCCTTTTAGATCTTTGGCAAGAGAACTTACTGACATGTGTGAAAGCTCTTTTTCACCTAATCCAAATCTAAAGTGTTCAACATTTAAGGTTGTAGTGTCAATAGAAAAAAGTCCGTTTCTATCTGTAGCCAGCCAAAGCACGCCCGATTCGTCGAACACCAATCCTGTGATATTTTGTTGGCCTATAATTGCATTTATCTTTTCTTTGGCTATAAAGTTTATGGGCTCTGATTGGAAATCTTTTGGTGGTTTGAAAACATGCAGCCCTTGCCCTTTAAATGCCGTCCACAATTCATTATTACCCCATGCGGATGCGGTCGGAGCGTAATTGCTTTTTAAACCCCAATTGTATGCTGTAAGATGTCGAAAACTGGAAGATGGAAATTCCATTTTGAGCAAACCATTAGAAGATGTACCTGCCCATAAAACATCACCAGTTTTCAGTAGTTCAAAGAATGATCTTTCTCCTGTTTGTTGCAGTCCGTTATTATTTAGTTTTTCGAAGCTCTTTTTAGCTAAGTCAAAGTAAAGCAACCCGCCACCAAAGGTTGCTATCCAGAAACCAGCCTCGCCATCAGCGGCCAATTTATGAATAGAATTTTCTGTTAATAACGACTTTGAATTTTCTACAGTAAAATATTCATAGGTTAGGGTTTCTGGATTAAATAAATGCAACCCTTTATAGGACGCCAACCATATATTCCCAAAAGCATCTTCTAGTATATCTCTAATTACATTTGCACGAAAAGTAGTTTCTGATCCATCTGAGCCAAAATAGAAATTTTGAAAGCTGCCAGTTTCTTTATCAAAAATTGACAGACCCTGCCCACCTAAACCTAACAACAAATTACCATTGTGGCTTTTTTTAATCGTTAAAACATTGTTTTGAGCAATACTCTCATTGTTTCCAGGCTCATTTGTGTAAGCTTTCAGTTGTTTACCATTAGCATCCAGCATGATAAGACCCATTGCGGAGGTTCCAACCCAGATCAAACCATCTTCATCTACAAAAACTGAGCTGATGGCCTGATTTATGGCTTTGTCAGTTGACTCATTAGGAAAAACATGTGTAAATATTTCTGTTTGACGGTCAAATCTATTCAATCCATTTAAAGTTCCAATCCATAGATTTCCATTAGAATCTTCAGATATGGAAGTGACAAAGCTATCTGAAATTGATAGTGAGTCAGTTGGATCATTTTTGAAAACTCGAAATTCTCGACCGTCGAAACGATTAAGCCCATTACTTGTGCCAATCCATACAAAACCTAAATTGTCCTGGTATAGCCTTCGCACATTATTGGCCGAAAGATTGTCCTTTACAGTGTATTGTTCAAAATTTGTAGGTGAGATCTGTCCATGACTACTACTGAAAATGAAAAAAGCAAAAAACCAATAGATGCATTTTAGCACCCACCAACATTGTTTTTTTGTAGTTAAGCGGTTAAGCTCTTTCAGCATATATAGAGCATTAAAAATTTAGTTGCTAAAGTTCCATTTTTAGATACAATGAATTTAATCTGGGCATTCTGTTTTCAAAAACCAATCTACGATTTCTTTTCAAACTAGTTTTTCTTATAAACTGTTCTGAATTCATCCTATCATTACTTATTTTGTCAAGTAGTATTTTTAGCTTTCCTGCTTAAACCATTATTGGATGGCACATAAGATTGTCAGCAATTTCTATTCGAGATAAAATAAACTCAATGAAATAGTAATAGCAAAATAAAGGAGGCTAAGTTATAATGCTTTTTGCACAATATTAAACTCAGCAATAATTTATTAAATATAATTAATTAATGTTGAAGGGACTTTTTGATTATTATCCTAAGACTTTTTTGAATATATTAAATTATGAAATTGAAATAATGACCGAGGAAAATACAATTTGCTAACATAACACTAATAAAATTTTGATCTATTGCATTGATTTATATTGATCAATTTGATCTTTTTAGCAATGGTGGAAAGATAATAAGATTGTTTAATATGGTACTAACACGAAATATCATTAAGTGTTGAAACTGATGCCAAAGTGGATCATAATAGTTGATTTATTGATCTCGAAAATTTCTTTGAATTATCGCTCTTACAAACAGCATTTTATGATATTTCGTAGCTTATTTTCCTTTTTTAAAAGAAAATTCATATTCAAGTGCATCATTCTGGAATTTCTATCGTCTCCAAAGTAAAGTTTAAAATTATGAAATAGCCATAAGCGGCCGCATACCAACCGAGCATGAATATTTAGAGCCAAAGTGCAGGTTTTAAGGTTTAAGGCCAGCTGAGCTATTCCACCTGCCTGCGGTAGGCAGGTGTGGCCTTTAAAAACAAACTTATACACATGAAACAAGTACTATTGATTATTATGTTAGCTGCTGCAACTTTTTCTGTCTATGGTCAATCAAACAGTAAGGCATGCTGCGCAAATAACCCTGGTTGTGAGCCATCAGCTTGTGGCCCCAGCGGTACCAAAGTAGAAGAGTCAAAGGCAGTTTCTGAACTCAGAACTAAGTTGCAACTACAGTTACAGAGGCTAGAAAAAAGTTCATACATCGCAAATAGTGAATTTCAGAAGTATGAGATTCCGAAAGGCAATAATGACGATGAAAGTCTTGTCATCATAATGCAAACCATTAACGCAATAAAAGCTGAGTTACTAAGAAATGTCCCCCAGGATCGTATAATTCTTGACAAAAACAATACGCTTACCGCACTTCCAGAGAGTAAAAGACATGCAATGATTTATTTAAATAACGAAACCCAACTTCTAACTGAACAAATCCAGAAATTGTAATGACACAGAGAAGGATTTTGGTAAGTCTTGTGTTGGCCTGCTCATTCATTATACTATCGGTTAGTGGAATTTGGATGTTCTTTAGTGCTTATTCCGAAGGTCTTGAAATAGTTCATTATACCTTCGGTTTCCTTTTTTCGCTGACGGCACTTGTACATATTGCCAATAACAATAGATCCTTGCAGCAATACCTCAAAAAGTCAAAACGAAAAAAATGAGATTGTCGGCAGTTGCAATTATTGTTGGTTCTATTGTAGTTGGTCTCGCCTCTTTTAATGCTGTGGGGCCATTTCATTTAGTAAAAGAATGGAGAGCCATCTATAAAGCAAAGTTGAAAAGACCTATTGACAAACTTGAATATGAAATTTACAATTACTCAGGTGATCAAGTTCCGTTTATTTCTATTGACTTTCTCAAAGGCGAACATTTTTGGCATCCGCAGTTAGCAGTTTGGCTTGAAACCATAGATGGTGAATATATCACTACACTTTTAGTTACCTACTCAACAGCAAAAGGGATATTTTTTAGTGGCCGAACGGCAGAAAATTTTAAGGATTTTGACAATAGTAAATCTCAAACATCAGGAGATATCCGTAGAGTAAATGCGCTGCCAAATTGGGCTTTCAAAAGAAATATTTTAGCCAAAGACGGCTTGGTTGTGCCACATCCTTACGACCCATTGCCAGATGGTATAACTGGCGCTACACCCTCCAATAATTTCGTATTTACTACTGGCAATTCTACCATAAATCCCATGGATAGCTTCATTGTTAAAATGGAAATCAATGTTGCTTTTGACCAAAATGAATTTTATTCAGAATATGATTATCTAGAAGATGATGCTTATCATAGTGGAACAGGCTTGTTAGGACAGCCTTCGCTTGTGTATGCAACTGTTGTCAACCGAAGTGATTCCAATTCTTATTATTTAATGAAATTGGAAGGCCATGGCCATCATTCTGGACAAAATGGAGATTTGTACAAGGATCTAAGTGGCATCACCACAGCTTCAAAAATTGTAGAGAGGGTGCTGGTGAAAGTTAACTGGTAAGTGCATCATTCTCGCCTTCTTAGCGTCTTCAGGACGAAACGACCAAATTTAAAATTTCTATTATGGCAAAATCAATATTTAATGAACCGGTTGCGATCATTGGGGCTGGACCAGTTGGACTTGCAGCGGCTTCACAGTTAGCAATTCGAAATATACCCTTTGTGGTATTTGAATCATCTGATCAAGTAGGGGCAAATATATTGGACTGGGGGCATGTTAAGGTTTTTACCCCATGGAAATACATCATAGATCAGGCAGCAAAAAAACTGTTAGACCAATCAGAATGGGTAATGCCCGATGAAGATAAATTACCAACTGGTCGCGAAATTGTAATGCAATATCTTAAGCCCCTAAGTCAACTTTCCTCTTTAAAAAATCATATCAAGCTCAATGCTACTGTGGTAGCCATTGCCAAAAAAAGAATGCGAAAAATTCAATCTCACTTCAGAGATGACCATCCATTTGTTGTAAAAATTAAGCAACAAGGTAAAGAGCATAGTGTAGAAGCTTCAGGGATTATAGATGCGTCGGGTACTTGGCAAAACCACAATCCTATTGGAGCAGGAGGAATATTTGCCGAAGGAGAATTGCAAAATGCAGATAAAATTGCCTATCGAATACCTGATATAAAAGGATTGGATTTGGAAAGATATGCCAATAAATCGGTGGCAGTAATTGGTGGTGGTCATTCGGCCATTAATTCACTGCTCGAATTGGCAGAATTAAAGAATGACTATCCCAACACGATCTTACACTGGATATTGCAAACCGCTGATTTAACCAGAATTTATGGAGGTAAGAAGGCCGATCAATTAGAAGCAAGAGGTGCACTCGGTATTCGGATCGAAAAGCTAGTAAATCAAAAAGTGCTGTATATACACACGCCTGTGTTTATTCATAAAATCGACAGAGTTGAAGAAAAGATTAAGCTAGTAGGAGAAATTGGGTCGCTCGATTGGGCATTGGATCACATCGATGAAGTAATTGCTAATACAGGTGGTAGACCTGATTTTAATTTCTTAAGAGAGATAAGGTACCAGGCAGATCCCGCCATTGAATCAGTTCCTGAACTGGCCGATCTTATAGATCCGAATATGCATAGTTGTGGTACGGTGGCGCCGCATGGAGCAATTGAGCTTAAACAACCAGAGACTAATTTTTACATAGTTGGTGTAAAGAGCTATGGCAGAGCACCAACATTCTTAATGCCCACTGGTTATGAACAGGTTCGAAGTATTGCCGCTTGGCTAGATGGTGATGAAGAAGCTGCCCGCAGAGTAGAATTAAATCTTCCTGAAACCGGTGTTTGCAGGGCGGATTACTCCACTGGATTATCCTGTTGTGCACCATCTAATGAAAAGGAAACTGCTGTTGTATCATGTTGTGGCTCAACGCCAGCTAAAGAAATACCTGCAGTTGCTTCCGTAGCTGCCGCTTGCTGTGCTCCAGCATCATCATTGTTGACAGATGTACTCGAAAAGGAAGTGTCTTCAATTTCCGAAAAGACATCTTGCTGTAATGCCGCAGAAAGCACAACAAAAAAAAGTAAGGTTTTGAAGTCAACTTGCTGCTGAAATAAATTAAATCTAATATCTAACAAAGTGAGGCTTTCTGAGCATAAAAAGCTTCATTTTTATTTATATTTCAAAATATTGATATCAATTAAATGAAATATACAAAATCACTTTATAATGCGAATTCGATTTGGGTCATTCGTAGCTGCTTTGAAAGTATTTCCTTGTTTGATACAAGGGTTTACACACATTTGGCAGTATTAATTTGTTTATTGGCTTAGTTTTTACAAAGTCAAGGTCATAGTATAATTTTAAAGAGTAGTATGAGCACAATTCAAAATATAGAAAGACAATTTGGTAAACACTTGCTCAATTTCATCAAGAGCAGGGTATATTCAACTGCGGATGCTGAGGATATTTATCAAGATGTCTTAATGAAAATAATTAGTAATGTAGATTCAATGAACAAGCCAGAAAGTGTCAAGAGTTGGTTGTTTTCTATTGCTCGTAACAAAATAATCGATTACTACCGTCAACAACAGAAAAGAGTTCAAGAAGACCTAGATGAACTGGTAAACAGTTTCGTAGAAATAAATGAGCAAAATAATCCTTATGAAAGTCTAGAGGGTTGTTTAATTCATCTTATTGAACAGCTCCCGACAGAATATAGATCGATTATTTTTGCTTCTGAAATTGAAAAAAGATCTCAAAAAGAATTAGCCGAGAATTTGAACATTAATTACATCACCCTTCGTTCGAAAATTCAAAGGGGTCGCAAAAAATTAAAGGAAATCATTTACAACAACTGCATTATTGAGCAAGATATCTCAGGTGGTTTAGCGAGTTGCACACCCATAAATAGCACTCAATGTTGTGATGGAAGTGGATCCTGTCAATAATTAAATGAAACTAAGCATTACCAGCAATTCCTACGAAAATACTAACGAAGGTAGGGCAAGAAAATGCTATCTTAACCCAATTTCTCAACTTAAAAAATAAAATACATCAATGAACCAATTTCTAAAGCAGCTGACTCAAGCTGGACTTCATAAGATTTTTGTATTTTTGGACACCGAAGGAAACCTTATTTGTGCCATGCAATACGATAATAGCGCAAGATGAATCATCCAAGGCAAATTCATCCAGACTTTCAATTTCATTTGGATTTAAAATCGCAAGAAGTCATTGAGTTATTTACTGATTTACGCCAATTGATCTTAGAATTATACCCTGACAGCAATGAGCTATTGTATCATACACACGCTTTAACAGCGGTTTTTTCCATTTCAGATAAATTATCCGATGCATTTTGCATGCTGCCCATTTATACCAATCATTTAAATTTAGGTTTTAATAAAGGAACACTTTTAAAAGACCCAAATAACTTATTAACTGGTACTGGAAATTTGATCCGACATATTGATATTCATAAAACAAGCGACTACAGAAACCCCAAAGTAATGGCTTTGATTAAAGAAGCAATTGTCTTTGCAATGAATGATCTCGACAAACCGACAAAATCAAAAGGCAAGACCATTTCAAAGATCAAGAAGAAGTGAAAATCAGTTTAAATAATCCCGCATTGCCGGGTATAATTCACAAGTTCACTTGAATTCGAGGTATTGGTTTTGGTAAGCATATTTTGACGATGTGTGTTTACTGTATTGAAGCTAATATGCAGTTTTTCGGCAATTTGTTTGCTCACAAAACCATCACTAATCAATTTTGATTGCATTAGTCAAAGTTTTGAGGAAATTATAACTCATCTTACTGGCGTGAAGAAGAATTCAAAATTCACCAACGCATGTCACTAGCTGCTGGTGCCAAGGTGAAAGATTAATAAATGAAAGTTTGCAGAGGCAAAGACACTTTAAAGTCAGATCGTAGCTGAAGATTTTTACCAAATAAACAAGACTCGTTTTAGGATTGTGTTTTAGAAAATCTATAGCCGAATAATTCTTTCAGCTATTGTAAAATCATTTAGCTGTAGTACGGCGATATAGCATCCAGAGGCTAAAAGGCTTAAATCCAAAGTGCTGCCTCTTGCCTGAAGGATTTTTTGTTCCATGATTTTTTGGCCCAAGACATTGAATAATTGGAGATTTGTATCTGGATGAAAGCAATCATCTCCAATGTCAATGTAAATTAAATTTTCGGTAGGATTTGGATGTAAACTCATTGTGGAATTATCCCTACAAGGCATGTCATTGTCTCTAAAACCATTCTGAGGCTCTAAACCTTCAAAATAGTGCTGCATAAAATTGGGTAAAACAGGGCGCACAGGCCGTGGACTTAAATCAAAGAAAGACACCTTCGTTCGGATGTTGCCTTCTAATTCACTAAGATTGGGAGCCTCTACCACAACAAAAGTGACATCCACTGGTGGCCCAAATGTTAACCTTCTTGTAGTGCAATATAGCTTACCATCAAGACCTAGTTGCATATCGGTGATCTCAGGAACATATTCCATGACCAGACTTTTTTGTGTAGAAGCTATACTAGCTGAATCATACGATGAAACATCATATTGGTGCAAAACATTCACATATCCAGAAGGATCTGGTTGTGTTAAAAAAGTAGAGTCATAGCCGCCTATATAAAGTAATTTACTATCTGGAGAAAAGGATAACGTGTTGTTCTGTGCAAAATGCCCTATAGCGATAGGCTCTGAAATTTCACCAGTACTATCATCAAACTTGAAAAGATCAATTGGTCGTGGATACCATTGCCAATGACACATTGCGAGCATTTTCCCATCTGGAGAGGCACGTATCTGACCTAATTCATATAAAGCAACAGAACCTATGCACTGTACAGTGGGTTCTCCAATCCCTTCTGAAGTAATAGGCCAAACCACAAAACAGTTGTTATCGGTTTGATGGGCAATCAACCAATATCCTTCGCGGTCTGCAAAAGGTACAGCAGTCAGCTTGCGCTCCAAGCTGTCACAAAGAAATATATTTTTGTCCAATACTGTACCTAATCCATTATCTCCTTGCATATCTATAACGGAATAAAAGAGCATCATTTCAGCCTCGCCCGCGGTCGTGATGCCTCCTGCTTCCTGCATGGTAAACATATAATATAAGTTTGAATTATTCGGAAATGGCACGGCTATAGATGTCTGATCACTTGCATGTCCGGAACTACCCGATAAATCATCACCATTCGACATAATTTGGTGCTGTTTGTTCCATAACTGGCGAGAATCACTATAAAACAATAATTCCCCTGTTTGAGGATGACTCATTACCACAGGTTTGCCATTCTGCCGTTGACTAGCGCCATCTGTTAATAAACGAGGTGGTAACTGCTTAAAAGTCAGACCCTGTTGCCGTACGTACCAATGAGTGCTTTCCTTTTGAGCAAAAGCGTGTGTAGCTAACAATAAAAAAAGCAAAATACGTATCATATGAAAAGGTTTTCTAAAGGACAGGCAAATACCACCTGTCCTTTAGAAATTATGGTATTATGTTATAAATAAATCACTGGTCAAATAACGTATAACTCAATCTGTCTATTGCAGTAATACCGTTACAAAGACTATCTGAATACATAATAAATTTTGATGATAGAGGTTTCCCAAAATGATTAGACAAATTCAGTGTGTAACCATCATTTTCATCTAATAGAGTTTTCATTAAATACACCTCTTTTACCTGTTGATCATGTATTACAGCATATAGAGACAGGGATCTATTTGAGTCTATTTCAATGGGTATGTGTACACCAATTTTATCCTTACCAGATAGTTTAAGGACTCGAAAATGCTTCAAGGTAAAGGAATTGCCAAGATTTTTTTTCAAATGCAAGAATTCCCCACTTGAAGCTAGTAAAGCAAGATAC
>DAIQNU010000071.1:4432-12520 GCA_036788235.1 Cyclobacteriaceae bacterium | reverse complement strand
AAAAATTTAAGTTCATATATGTATTTTTAAGTTCAGTAGTCAGAGCTCAGTGGTTGGCGTAACCTAAAAAGATTCAGCTATTATGGCATTTAATGGTCGATTTCAACTACTCGATAATGGGTATAATGATGCGCACAAGCTCTATTGATAGATTCTTTTTGGTGATAATCCGTTTGGCTTTTGTCTTTTCTATTTTCAAATTCCTAAGTCGATTCAATAATTCAATTTGCTCCTCCCAAGATGCCAAATTTTCGCGGTAATTCACCAACCTTTTGGTAACATTACCTTTAGTGGTCGTGTAAATAGCTGTCAACTGAAATTTATCATGGCTAAACATAGCCTTGACTTTTACTTTGGCCTTCAGTTCATTGTCTATGATAGAGTTTTCCAAAACGCTTTCGGTAAAAGAACCCAATATCATAGAAGGAATCTTGAATCCAGACTGATAATCAGTAACTTGAGATGTGATTTCAAAATCGAATTTATCAACATATCGCATTTTCTGAAGGGTAAAGTACCATCGCATAAGCTGTAGCTCTCCCTGAATTGTCACTTCATCCTTTTCAAAATGATTTAAATAATACCTGATCAATTTGCTGAAGGTGGTTAAAAAAAGTAATGAAGATCTTTTATCGCCGATGGTTATAAAATACTGAATTGAATTGATTGCATTGAATAAAAAATGCGGATTCATCTGTGTTCTTAAGGCTTCAATTTTTATGGAAAGCAACTCACGCTGAACGTTCAACAAATGCTCTTGGTTTTCCTTATATGCTTTTTCTGCACGGATTTTACTAATAATAACCGAGCAAATGGAAGCAAAGGCCTCAAGAATTCTCAAATGCTGCTCTGTAAAGAAATTTTTCTCTGAATGTTCACAATCAATCACTCCAAAAACCTTCCCATCGACGATAATCGGAACTGATATTTCTGAAAATCTGCATGCATCATCCATGATATATCGATCATCCTTTGAGGTGTCTGCTATTATTTCAGATTTTGCATTTTTAGCTACAGATCCGGTAATGCCGCTACCTACAGGGATAAAAATTGGATCAGCAATCTCGAATCGCTTTGGGTTTTTTGGGCCATAGGCCGCTTTTTGAATGAGTACCTCATTTTTTTCATCAATAAAATAAACTACGCAATCTTCGAAACCCAGCTTTGAAATACAATTTTTAGCTAAGTTCCAAGCGATTTCTTCTTCAGTACTTTGATCCAGAATTGAATGGGTAAAGTAAATAAGAATATTTTCAAATTCGCTATTGCTGTATATTTTGGCCATTATTCTATAATCATCACTTGGTATATGTAAAATTATTCGAGCTTGTTCTTACATTGCCAGCGCTTACTTCAAACATTGTTTTACTATGCCCCTACTTGGAAATGAAACCTTCTTAACAAGATCAATTAAAGTAATATGGATATCGTCCAAATAAATTTTTAATTGAAAGATAAAATATTGATCTAATTAAATGAATTTCTTTGTCTGATTCTAGTGTAGATTGATGGTTGCGTTGGATGCCTTGATAAAATCATACTTTCAATTGATTTTAAAATTCTGATTGGCGGACTATGATGGTGTTGATTGAGCTTTTTTTTAGTAAGTAAGTGAATCCATCAGAATCCTCCATTTCAGGATTTTTCTAAATTAAATATCAACGCCAATGTAAAAACATAAGTGAATATCAGTTGACGGATGAATTTACTGAGTATTTATTCTATTTTTGGGCATGTCCTCTAAGTTGCATGATGTCTGGTCTTTTTCACGTACCATTAGTCTATTTAAGGCTTTCAATGCTATAAAGCTGATAGTGAGTTATTATTATTCCAGGCTTACAGGAAAACCCGCCCCCAAAGGCTTACCCGCCTCTATGTCTATAGAGCCAACTACTGCTTGTAATTTGCGATGTCCTCAATGCCCTAGTGGATTAAGATCCTTTACCCGCCCTACTGGTTTTATTGATCTTGGCCTCTACCAAAAAATCATTGATGAATCTGCAATGCATTTGGCCTATCTCATGCTTTACTTTCAGGGTGAGCCATATTTGCACCCGCACTTTTTTGACATGGTAAAATACGCTTCCGATAAAAAGATATACACTGCTACCTCAACCAACGGACATTTTTTAAGTGATGCACAAGCCGAAGCAACGGTGAAGTCAGGCCTAAACCGGCTAATTATTTCTATCGACGGCAGTACGCAAGAAAGTTATGCCAAATACCGGATAGGCGGGTCATTAAATAAAGTACTGGAAGGAGCTGCAAACCTGGCTAGGCAAAAAAAAATACTTAAGTCCAAAAAGCCCTATGTTATTTTTCAATTTGTGGTATTTAGCCACAATGAGCATGAAATAGCTGAGGCACGCCAACAAGCACATGCGGCGGGAGCAGATGAAATTGTATTTAAAACTGCTCAAATCTATGATTATGCCAACGGATCGAAGCTTATACCAACACAAGGCACATACTCAAGATACCAGAAATCGGAACAGGGAGGATACGAGATCAAAAATAAACTCATGAACCATTGCTGGAAATTATGGCATGGATGCGTAGTAACACGCGATGGCACCGTGGTACCGTGCTGCTTCGACAAAGACGCCACCTATGAAATGGGAAATTTAAAAACTGAAACACTACAAGAAATCTGGTATAATGAAGCATACTTCAACTTCAGAAGTCATTTGATGGTATCGAGAAAGGAAATAGATATTTGCCGTAATTGTACAGAAGGCACTAAAGTATGGACATAGCTGGTCGATTTTTACCTTTCGACATACTCTAAACTAGAAAAGACGCAAATGCTCCAGTAGTGCAGTAACAATACTAAGCAAAATTATTTTTTCAAATATTTATTGATTATATCCAACACTTCGGCGTGAACTGCGCCATTTGTAGCCAGAATATCGTCTTTGAAAAGGTAGTCATTAGAGCCCATAAAATCACTTACTTTACCACCCGCCTGTTGTACAATTAATGCTCCGGCTGCAATATCCCAGGGATGAAGACCCTTTTCATAAAAACCCTCCGAACGACCTGCAGCTACATAGGCCAAATCGGCCGCTGCACTACCCAATCTTCTAAGTCCATGTGTATGCCGCATCATATGTTCCATAAGCCTCATAAAGGCATCAATATCATCGAAAATGGTGTATGGGAAACCCGTAATAAACAATCCATCTGCGGCTTTTTGATGCTCTGAGACATGAATTTCTTTTCGATTGCAATAGGCTTTGCTTTCATGGGTTGCATAGAAGCATTCGTCATGGGTGATTTCATAAACTACTCCCAAGAGTGTTTTGCTGCCATGTTGCAAAGCTATACTTACTGCATGAGGCGACATACCATGCATAAAATTGGTAGTGCCATCGAGTGGGTCAACAATCCAAAGGTAATCTTCTTCACCCTGTTTTTCGGTGCCTTCTTCGGTAATAAATCCAGCTTCGGGCATGGTGAATTTCAAGGTATTCACAATCATTTTCTCTGCTTCCATGTCAACATAAGAAACCAGATTGTTAAGGCCTTTTTCCTGAATCATTGATTTGTTGAAGTTCGCCCCTTCGTGCCTAATATAGGCACCGGCGCGTTGAGCTATTTTTATGGTCTCATTTAATATGTGGTTGATATCGGGCTTGGAAGACATAAATTTGCTTTAGAAGTGTTGCGTACTATTTGATAAATCGATCACAAAGTTAAGCCATAAATGTAAGGCTTTGCAGTATTCTCAGTTTTTTCCTGCCAAAACAATCACGATTTCTCCCTTGACAGTTTTAGCTCCAAAGTGGGCTAACGTTTCCGCTATGGTGCCATTAAAAGTTTCCTCGTAAATTTTAGTAAGTTCTCTCGATACAGAAACCTGCCTTTCTAACCCAAAATTTTCGGCAAATTGCTCCAGGGCTTTGATCAATCTATGGGGAGATTCATAAAAGATCATTGTTCTGGTTTCTTCTTTCAATGCTTCTACCCGGGATTTTCTGCCCTTTTTATGCGGCAAAAATCCTTCAAAAACAAAACGGTCTGAGGGTAGCCCGCTCTTTACCAAGGCCGGTACAAAAGCGGTAGCACCAGGTAGGCATTCAACTTTTAAACCAGCTTTTAGTGCTTCCCTAATCAGCAAAAATCCCGGATCTGAGATCGATGGTGTACCTGCATCAGAAATTAATGCAATGACATTCCCTTGTTGCATCAAATCAATGATTTCCTGCACCACCTTGTGCTCATTATGAATGTGATAGCTCCTAAGCTTAGTGGCTATTTCATAATGCTTAAGCAATACTCCGGAAGTTCGTGTGTCTTCAGCCAATATCAAGTCAGCTTCTTTAAGTATTCGTAAACTTCGAAGGGTTATATCTTCGAGGTTGCCAATGGGAGTTGGCACTAAATAGAGACTTGTTTGATCTGGCATTAAATCTTTACTTTAAAATTGATTCAATCACTTTTGCCAGTTTGCGGTCTTTTTCAGTAACCACATTTCCAGCATCGTGCGATGTCAATTCTATTACCACGGTATTGTAAACATTACTCCAATTAGGATGGTGGTCCATCTTTTCTGCGGCCAAAGCTACCCGGGTCATAAACCCAAAAGCTTCGTTAAAATCCTTGAATTGAAGGGTTGCCTTCAGACGATTATTTTCTTCTGTCCACATAATTTTCTTTTTATAATTTATTTAATCTAATACTTATAAACAAAAGACATAAAGGGCATCATTTGTTAGAAACTGCGTATTTAATTTGGCTTCTTTTGATAATCCATGCCCGTATAATCAATGATATTATAAGTGGTACCAATGCATAATGAAAGTTTTGTGGAATGGCAAACCACCCTAATAGCAAAAGAACGTTGACCCACATGCAAAAACGTATTAGTTTAACGGCATAAGGAATATATCTTTTACTAAGCAAGCCAAAAACTACAGGGAAGTACAATGGAACAGCCCATAAAATATTTAGATTGGTAACGGTGGCATTGTGGTCGGTAAAAAACCAAAGTAAAAAGACAACCCATCCAAATAAACCAACTATACCAAAACAATAAATATCGAAGAATCTATAATACCTATCCCTTTTATATTCCCAAAAGGTAATTAATAAAACAGCAAATAACCATGCCACCATTACCACCAAAGGGGTAGGCATCAGTGAAAAGGTATTTTTTATGGGCTTTGCTTGAAAAATAAAGACTTGATTTTTAACAAGGCTCATGCGCTCACTACCTCGAAAATAACTCGCATTAGCAAATGCTTTTTCAAGGTAGTCAGGCAAAAACATATAATCCTGTGGAGAGGCTACCCTATCGGCAGGTAAACCCAGTCCTAAATAGATTCCAAACTTCGACCAATGCAAGTTGCGAATATAAGGATCGATCAGATTTCTAAATGTAGGCGTACCAGGTTGGTATTGAAGTTCGAAAATAAGACTATCACCTAAGATTTCGTCAAAAACATCGCGAATACGGGTTGCACAGTTGTCATAAAAAAAATCATAAGCATAGGCTCGATTTTCAGGTTTGTAATTTTCAATTAAAAAATTGAACACAGCTTGCTTTTGCAAAACTGATAAATTTAGCAATTGCTCTCGCAAACTTCTATTTTCATAAATATAAGAAGATACAAATGCATCAAAATCCTGAATGGCCAACATGTACGGCAATTGCCCTCTGGCAAATTTCACGTAAAAGTTTGGTGTATTAAAATTAAAAGTTCCGTAGTTGAATACATAGTCGATGTCGTTGTCAATGTCTTTAACTCGAATCGCACTATGACCAAAGGTCGAGTATAGTTCATCTCCCGGATCAGCAGTTATAATTGAAATTTGCGCTGATGGAGATAATGTTGTACCTGAAACTTGCAAGGTGGCTAGCAAAAAGCACAAGCTTAGGATAAAATGAATTCTTTTATTCATCTTTAGAATATTCTATTGGTAAGCGAATGAAAAAGTTTTCTAGCGGCAATTTATATAAGGTTAGTACCCAAAAATATGAATAATGATTACACTTTAAAATTTAAAGGCTCTCCTTAATTATGTGCCTTTATTATATATTGATAATCGAGACTATTTTCATCAATTTCTATAATCTCAAATCCTGCCACTAACAGCTCCCCGGTTACCCGCTCTACATCCTCCTTTTCAATGTCCTGAGGTCCAACAGGCAAATCACCTTTTTTAAAATCAACAATAACTATGACTCCGCCTTGTTTCAAACCATGCTTTAATTTTCCCAAGTATCGAACCCTGTTTGTAAGGAAATGATAAACATTTACAATCAAAACGGCATCTACCTCTCCATCATCAAGACCCGGATCATTTTCTTGAGTGAGCCGTGTATGAATATTGTTTGATACGCTTTCATCATATTCGAGCTTGCGGTCATCAATATAATGAATAAATCGTTCGTCAATGTCAATTGCAATCACACTTTTGGCTATGCGAGCCAAAGGAAAAGTGAAATACCCTGTACCTGCACCAATATCTGCTACTGTCTTGCCACGGATATCTCCCAATTTTTGTAAAACCAAAGATGGATTTTGCCAATCACTTCGCTCTACATTTTCATATTCATCAACCAGTATGTTAAATTTGTCATTTCGGTTATCATCTTTACTTTCTTCAAGGTGATTAAGTGAATCCTTTTCTGCTTGCTTAATGGCAATATAGTCCTCTACGGCTGGCTTGGTTCTATTACAAGAAAACAAAGCCAGTAAACAGCTTAAAGCTATGATATTGCTAATTCGCATCTTTTTATTACACTTCAAGCAATTATGTTCCATTAATTGATACTTTTATGATCGAAATTGACAAAACCAACTCTACCAATTTTAAAATATGAGAATCAAAGATAACCTCAGCAATGAAGAATATAAGTCTGTTAAGAAAAGTTTCTTCCAGATTTACCATTTCTTCCTCAATAGCAAACCATTGACGAAAGAATATGTAACCTGTCTTTTGAAGTGGGCCATTCAATTAAACGTAAATGAAAAGGAAGTTATTTCTTTACTCGACTCAGAAAATATTCCTACCACAGAATTGGAAGGTGTAAAAAAATTAGAAAATCTTTTCAATTTGGTCTTTATGATTTATCTAGATGGCATAATAGAAGATGCCGAATTGAAAATTGTGACTGAATATGCAGAACAACTTGGTTTTGAAAGTCATATTGTTAATGATTTACTCAAACATATTATTACGGCAACATTTGATGACCTAGAATTTTCTGATCTTAAAAATCAATTACAAGAAATTCTTGATGCTCAAGATTGATTTTTAAAGCGAAATTATCCCTTCAATTGTATAGGCTCTTTCGTAAATAGTAATTACATCGTCACTTGATTGCATTTGAACTCTTGCCGTAAAGCTGAGGTAGTTGCCCCCACTAGAAGGTTTAATGACATAAGTACTTTTTGAAAATATGTCATACATTTCCTGTTCTTTGTCTTTAGGTACAATAAACTTGAAGAGATATTCAGTCGGAAAATTATGTTCATCATCAAGCTTTTGCTTAAAACTTTGGCGTGAAATCATATTTTAATTCTTAGTATTCAAAATTACGGAATAATCAATTTTAAAAAAAAAGGGGCTGACCTTAAATTAAGATCAGCCCCTTTTTTATTTTTTTATAATTCGTATCTACTAATAATATCTATACCTTCTGTCTTTGATATCAGCAAATTTTCTGATGGCTTCTGACGAACTAAATGAAGCTCTGTTTTCCATTTGCTGTTCTAACTGGTTTTTATAAGTGGAGTAATCAGCAATGGTACCAGCTTTAGTTAGTGCGATCATTTCAATAATCAATACACCAGTTTCTTCGGCAAATGGTTTGGTGCGTTCGCCATCTTTGAGTCCAAATGCTCTACCGATAGCGGCAGGAACAAAACCCACACTTGGTAAGGTATTGCTCGATAACTTTAATGTACTATTTGTATACACTCTTGCATCATCACCATAGGCAGAAGCAATTTCGTCAAGTGATCCACTCAATTCCTTAAGTTTGTCCTTGATGATCTCTGCTTTTTTCTGATCTTTTATTTTTTGCTCAAGCTGAGGTTTTACATCGCCAAAATTATCGTTAGAACCAATAAATATGTA
>DAIQNU010000071.1:0-4422 GCA_036788235.1 Cyclobacteriaceae bacterium | reverse complement strand
TTCTAAACGGGCAGTTCCCTTTTCGATTACGTCGGTCAAAATTGCAACTACAAAATTATTGTCAACCTCAAATACCGATGAAACTTCATTTTTAGAAGCATCATTAAAAGCCCACCTTACCATTTCACGGGCATTGGTCAAGTTATTAACTCTGCGTTCATTTCTTCCAAGATTTTCTGCCGAGAGTATTACTAGTGAATCACGCAAGGCGTTTTCAGTAAACTCTCTGAAATTTGAAGATGTACCTGCAAAGTAATCTGCCTTTCTAAAGGCTCGATCACGAGTAGCTTCACTAGCATCCAGTTCCTTTGTGACAGTTGCTACATGGTATACTGTATTGTCCTTTACGCCTGTTACGTTGATAATGTGGTAGCCAAACTGGCTTTCTACAACAGTAGGAACCAATCCGGTGCGGGTAGCACTAAAAACGGCATCTTCAAAAGGCTTTACCATTTGCCCTTGCGAAAACCAACCCAAATCGCCACCTTGGTTGGTAGAACCCGGATCTTGACTGTTGCTCCTGGCTAGTTGGGCAAAATCAGCTCCACCGCGCAATTGTCTCAGTAAATCGTCTGCTTTACTTTTGGCTTCAGCCTTGGCAGCAGGTGATTCATCTTCCCAGTTAATTAATATATGGCTGGCCTTTGCCGAATAAACTGTATCGTCAGTGATATCAGTGATTTTATAAATGTTGTAACTGCCGTTAACCATGTATGGACCGCGCACATCGCCAATACTTAAATTGGACACATTGGCTTTAATACGGTCGGGCAGGTCATTAACCTGATAACGCTGGAAATATTCAAGACTTTCGGAGTTCATTCGGGCAAATATTGAATCTTCATCTGTGCTTCGAAAATCTTCTACGAGTTTATCAACTTCCCTACGTATGTATAGGCTGTCTTCACCTGAAGGATTTATTGGTATTACCACATAACTCAAGTTACGACTTTCATCTACCTCAAACTCATGACCATTTTCACGAAGATATTTACTCATTTCAGTTTCAGAAACCGATACTGCCGAATCGCTTACTGCATAGTAAGGTACATACAAATATTTTATCTCAGCTACAGATGATTCCTCTTGATACTTTCTTTCAGCCTCAACTTCGGTGGCATAGCTCGACTTGTTTACTAGGTTATCGTATTTCATTCTTAACCTTGCTGGCTTAAGTCCTTGCTCGAAAAGCTGCCAGGCTGCACGCTGTTGAGGTGGCATTTGCGCAAGCATATTTAGGTATTGAACAACCTGCTCACGGTCAAATTCACCAGTCTCAGGGTTGGTGAATGCAGATACAATTTCTTGACTGATGTTGTTACCTTGAACCATATCGATGTGTTCTTCATTGGTCACTTCAATACCCAACTTGTCATACTCTTTCTGAAAAGCTGTTTTCACAATCAGAAAATCCCATGCCTGCTGCCTTATGGAGTTCATTTCGCTCTCGTTGGGCGTTCTCCCAAAGTTTATGGTAAAGTTATATTTCAATTCCTCAACCTGGGTATTGTATTCCTGAACATCTATTGTTCTGCCAGATATTTCGCCAACATCGTTTTGCTGATTGCCCAAAATAGCTGAGTTAGGGCCAAGAATATCTCCACCCACAACGAATAAACCAAGTCCTACGGCTACAAGACCTACTGCTAGGCCAGTTCTTTGTCTTATCTTATTTATTAATCCCATGTTATCTCTGATTAAAGTGCGGCAAAAATAGGTCTTTCAATGTATAAATCAAAAAAATTAACTTCTACCATACATCTATGTCTCTGATTCTATTTCTTCAATATGCATTTTGACTCTTTCAATTTTATTTTCATCAATCGAAAGAATGGTAAATCTATAGGGTGCTACCAAAATTTCATCATTTTCTTCGGGCATATCCTCGGTTATTGAGAGTATAAGCCCTCCCAATGTGTCGTAATCTCCATCAGGCAAATCCCATCCATATTTATCATTTAGATAGTCAACTTCATTTCTGGCGCTGAAAATAAAAGTCTTATCATCAATTTTATTTTCTTCCCATTCTTCATCATCGTGTTCATCTTGAATCTCACCAAAAATTTCTTCTATAATATCCTCAATAGTTACTATTCCGGCAGTTCCACCAAATTCATCCACTACCAGTGCTATACTTTTTCGTTCTGTAATAAACTGCACCATTAGCTCATTTGCCAGCATCGTTTCCGGCACTATGGTTATGGGTTGTAATACTTCACTAATTTGCTTTGGTTTTTTAAACATTTCAACTGAGCGGCAATACCCAATAATTTCGTCGATAGAGTCTCTATACACAAGTATTTTAGAATAACCACTTTCGATGAAAGCATTTTTTAACTCTATGATATCTTCTTCGATATCTACGACCACCAAATCGGTTCTAGGTACCATACATTCGCGCACCATTATAGTTTTAAATTCCAACGCGTTAGAAAAAATTCTAGTGCTTAATCCCTCCTGCTTATCATCATTTGTGCCTTGAAGTCTCTTTTTCAAAAACTGATTTAGATCTGTAAGTCTGTAAACAGGTTTGTCTTCAGAATAATCTTTCCCCAAAAGATTGACTATGAAAAATCTAGAAAGCCAAACTGTAAGGAATACTATCGGAAACAAAATGATGTATAAAATATAAAGAGGTACAGCAAAAATGTTGAGCATTTTGTTGGGATTTATCAAAAAAATGCTCTTTGGCGTAAATTCAGCAGTCACCAATACTATCAACGTAGAAATCACCGTCTGACACAAAAGTATAGAAACATCAGTGGCATATTTAGGGGTAAGCCACCCTTCTATAATGGGCTCAAGCACAAAGGCCATGAAAATACCATAAACCACAAGCGCTATATTATTGCCTATAAGTGTGGTGCTAATAAACCAAGATGGCCTGTCTAAAAAACCTGATAATATATTTCCTGAAAGCAATTTTTGGCTTCTATCGAGTTCTATTTGGAGCTTATCTGCAGAAATAAAAGCTATTTCGATCCCTGAGAAAAAAGCTGAAAACAATATGGTAATCAGGATAATTACTAAATACGTAGTTTCCATTGTCACGAACGCTTTTTCCCTTTAGATGCTTTAGCAGACTTCTTTTTTTTCATTTCTTCTTTTTCTCTTAGTAGATTTCCGGCTTTCAATAATCGGCTGAGCAACAACAAACTTACTGATATCATGAATAACCAATATGACTCATGAAAGCCATAAATAAATGTCTGGTGGACTGCAATGATAAATGCAGCAACAGATAAGGCTAAAATAATACTTTTAATCATAAAATACTTAAACCCTTGCTAATCATTGGTTTTTAATAAAAATAACAATTATTAAGTAAGATTTTTTACTCTCATAAGAAAAATACTAAACATGGCATTCTAAATACATCTTATTCATTGTCCTGATCCAAATAAATGGTTCCTGTAGGATTCATTACTTCGTATTCTGAAAAATCTTGTTTAGCTTCTAAACCGTCGCCCATTAATATCTGATCCTCAGTTTCAACACGAACAAATTTATCAGTGTACATTCTTTCTTCACTTGGCTTCCAAAACAATTCCTCAGTATTTAACTGCTGTTTAGTTTCAAAAGCTTTTATGATGACGTCGCCATTGGCTTTCCAAAGATCATCTTTCTTAAGATAATAACAATAATCAGCTCTTAGTGTATTATTAACTTCGCCAGCATCATTATAAAATTCCAGATAAATACCTTCCGGAAATTCATTGTCACCATTTTCAAACTCAAATTGCTTCTCGGCAATTATTTTGACTTTTACTCTTGCGGAGTCGCTGTAGAGTGTTTCACCATCTTCAATTTCAAAAATAGGTCCGGTAAATGGTTCAAATTTAGTGAGCTTCTCATCATTAACTCCACAACCAATCATAATAGCAAATATGACAAAAACGAAAGAAACAGATTGTAGCTTTTTCATGGTTTCTTTTTTTAATAATACTGCAAATTCTTGTTCTAATGCTATTGTATAAAAATATAGTCGCCTGGTCGAAAAATCCGCCAGGCGACTTTATAGCTCATTATATTATAAAGATTTTATCAATGCAAATAGTCTCTAAAAATACTACCTAATAGCAAAGATTTAAAATCTAGCGTTTTTGTATGGTTACCGTTTCATTGACCCAGCAGCCTGTATTTATCTGTTGTCCAACTTCCATATTATATGTAAATATCTCCTCCATGGATGGGAATTGTTGCTGAGCCGAGCTCATACCTTGTTGGTTTCCAGCTCTGCGATACATCTCATAGGCTGCCATAAAAACTGCTCTGTCATTCACTGGATTTTCATTTTTACGACATTCGTTGTAGCTACCCATATATAAATTACCTATAATCGTGTAGGCATCTTTTCTTGATGGATCTACTTCTACCATTTTCAGGGCATTTTCACGTGTCAGAGATTTACGACCATTCTTA
>DAIQNU010000070.1:4332-12568 GCA_036788235.1 Cyclobacteriaceae bacterium | reverse complement strand
AATCCAGATTAATGGGGGATGTATTGGAATACTTGATAGACTTATCGACTTTTTTGGAATCTAACTTGCTACCATTTCCATCGTTAAGGAACTTTCTTACCTTGTCAATTAAGTCGTTCGGGGTGTAGGGTTTGTTGAGAATATCATTTACATACTGAATACCAGGCTCAAGATCATTCATAGATTCATCATTTCCAGTAAGCATGACAATGGGTAGATCTCTTACCGACTTTCTAAGCTCAATACGTATTTTAGAGGAAGTTTCATATCCATCCATTAGCGGCATTTGTACATCCATCAGCACCAAATCAAATGTATGTAGCTTTAAGTTTTCAAGAGCCTCAAAGCCATTATTCGCAACTGATACCGTATAATTTGATTTTTCTAGCACTGTCTTGGCATAGAAGGCATTCATGAAATTATCGTCTACCAGTAAAATTTTATATGTCTTATTCTGGTTTGATTTCATGATCACTATATAGAAAAAAAGTGTTAGTTAGTCGTTTATAATTTAACAAAATTGCTAAATAATCCCCACATTACAAACTAATGAGACGCTCATTTCAATTTAATTTTTTCATACGTTTCAATATACTGAGTTATTTTGTTTCTTGCAGACATAAATAACAAAAAGTAGTAAGAATAAATGTATGGCAGGTAGTTCTGTTGGATTGAGTATACTAGTGCCAGCGCGCTTTGTGTTTTTTATGTGGTTGGTTTTTATTCTCGAAGGCCATTTAGATTTCAATATTAAGTTTCTGGGTATTTATCCACGAACTGTCTGGGGTTTGGCAGGTATTTTATTTGCACCATTTATTCACGGCGACCTTAGACACCTCGTTTCCAATACTGCCCCGGTACTATTTTTAGGTGCCACGCTCTATTTTTTCTATGGACGAATAGCAGGCAAAGTTTTTTATCTTTGCTTTTTTGCTACCAACATTCTTGTTTGGTTGTTTGGAAGACCTAGTATGCATATTGGCGCCAGTGGACTGATTTATGGCCTAGCATCATTTTTAATTTTTTTCGGCCTGTTTCGAAAAGATTTCATTTCATTACTTATTTCAGTGGTCATTGTCTTGCTGTATGGAGGTATGATGTATGGCATTTTACCAATGCAGACTGGTGTGTCATGGGAATCCCATCTTTTTGGTGCCGTTGTTGGTGCCATTGCAGCCATGCAATATAGCCGTGTAAAAAAAGTGGCTATGTAATTATTTGCAATTATCAATCACTTGCTAAATAAATGCGTGTTTGAACTGTAACTACATATGCTCCTCTTGTATACTAAAGCATTTTTTTAAAGCACAGTAGTTTTTAACAGATTGCGGATGTGTAATTATTCCTAATTTTCATTCATAGTGCAAAATTTATTGATATTTATTAAGAAATTATTTTTATTTGTTTGCTATGAATAACTCATTAAATATTGAGCGCGATTCTGGCAATAAAAGGTTCGAACTCGCCAATTCGTATGTTAACTATACGGGCAAGCATGTTTTTTTGACTGGAAAGGCCGGTACCGGTAAAACTACTTTTCTAAGATACATTCGTCAAAATACATACAAAAAACATGTAGTGGTAGCACCGACAGGGGTAGCCGCCATTCAAGCAGAAGGGGTAACCATACATTCTTTCTTTCAATTGCCACTAGGGATGTTCTGGGCATCTGAACGTAATCAGATGATGACAGAAAGTGACTTCTTATATGACCGCCGAACTTTATTCAGAAATTTACGACTAAACGAAAATAAGCGCAATCTGATTCGTCAATTGGAATTGCTCATTATTGATGAGGTATCAATGGTAAGGGCAGATATTCTCGATGCCATAGATGCAGTGCTGAGGTACATCAGAGGCAGGCATGATGAGCCATTTGGCGGAGTTCAACTTTTGCTTATTGGCGATTTATATCAATTGCCTCCGGTGGTGAGAGATAATGAACGATCAGCAATGGATCAATTATACGGAAGTCCCTTTTTCTTCGAAGCGCTGGCTCTAAAAAACGAAGATCTCTTGTGCATAGAGCTTGATAAAATATATCGGCAAAACGAAGCTCAATTTATTGGACTTTTAAACAAAATCCGAACCGCAACGACTTCCTATGAAGATTTAGAATTTCTAAATCAGCGTTATCAACCTGACTTTGTGGCCCGTGGCGACGAGCATTATATAATCCTTACTTCTCATAATTATAAAGCCCAAAGCATAAATGAGAAAGAGCTCGCTCGTTTACCAGGTAAATCATATGATTTTGCAGCTAGTGTTGAGGGCACTTTCAATGAGCAAAACTGCCTGGCTGAAGTTAATTTGTCACTTAAGGCAGGAGCCAAAGTAATGTTTATTAAGAATGATGTTTCTGAAAATCGTAGGTATTACAACGGTAAAATCGGGACTATAGAACGCATCGAATTGAATGGCGAAGAGGATTGCGAAATTTGGGTTTCTTTCCCTGACGAAGATGGAGAGATGCTAGTGAATAAGGAAGATTGGCGCAATGTACGATATGCCTATGATGAAGACAGCAAAGAAGTTTTTGAGGAGACTTTAGGCGTTTTTCGTCAATATCCCATCAGACTGGCCTGGGCCATTACTATACACAAAAGTCAGGGTCTTACCTTTGAAAGGGCTATTATAGATGCCGGAGATTCATTTGCAGAAGGGCAAGTATATGTCGCCATGAGTAGATTGACTTCCATTGGAGGTATGGTTTTGCGGTCTAAAATTAGCAGTCAAAGCATTAAATGCCATCATTCAATCCAATCTTTCATGGGGCAATCTGTTGCTACGGCAGAACTTGAAGCCTTATTGAAAAATGAAGAGGAAAGTTTTATCAAACAAAGACTTACTCAAAATTTTCATTGGACTGATCTAATAGATGCTTTTCGTGCGCACATGAATTATGTTTCGCAAAAGGGATCCGAGGAAATATTAATAGCCAAAGATTTGGCTAGAAATTGGCTTAAGGAAGCTCTTGATCAACGAGATATTGCCAATAAATTTATAATCAAGCTAGAGGCAATGCTGCAAGAAGGTGCCGACGCCTACCCACATTTACACAAGCGCACAGATGACGCCGTCAACTATTTCAATAAGCGAATCCAAGAAAATCTATTAATGTCTATTGAACAATTTGCCAAAGAAGCACCACCAAAGCTTCGGAAAATCAAGAAGTATATAAAAATGCTGCGAAGCTTGCAGGACGAATTATTGCAGAAAAAATACCGTCTTGAGCAAGCTCGAAAAATAGCGGAAGGTTTGCATGTAGGGATGAACCCCCAAAATGTGCTTACCGGGATCAGTAAAATGCATGTTGAAAAACCATCTATTACCAAAGCAGAAATAGCAGCAAAACCTAAACAGAAAAAAGGTGAAAGTCATCGCACGACTTTACAGATGTTCAAAGAAGGCAAATGTGTTGAAACCATAGCTTTAGAACGTGGTTTGGCTCAAAGTACTATTGAAGGTCATTTGGCAGTTATGATCGGGGAGGGGGCGTTGGCCATTTCAGAATGGTTGCCTGAAGAGAAGGTAAAAACTATTATGCAGGCAATGGAAAGTGACGAAGATCTAACGATGAATGAAGTTAAAAGTAAACTGAGTGATGATTATACCTATGCCGAGATAAGGGCAGTGTTGAATCACCAACAGTGGCTGCAGAGTTCAACTGTTTAAGCCAAATTAGCATCGGTAGAGATATTCAAATCATTTGACTATCTGCAGGAGCATCGATGCCATTATTTTCTGGCTTATCTTACATTAGCAGGAAGTCATGGTTTTCTTATATTACTGAAATTAACCAAAATCATTTTTCGATCCAAAATCCACAATTATTAAATGAATACATATTTATTGCTAAAATATTTGAATGAAATGCAATAAAATCCTTCATTTTCTACACAACCTTAATCCTTGAATTTCGATAATATATTTGCTGTCTTTTTTTAAGCAGCAATTCTTTTCAGTTGAAAAGTATATTACATATGTGCTAATACCAAAGATTTGATTTTCGAATATCAAGGAAGAAAATTAAGTTTATATGGCTAAAATTTATTGATTATGGACTACGAAAGATTTAAAGAATTATCACTCGAGGAGCAAGCAAATGTGGTAAAACAACATGGTGTATTTTTGGAATGGAAAATGGAAGGTCCTATGATGATTAAGCTTTTTCGCGTATTGGATTTTTTCACTGAAGTTTACCTAAATTCAAGTGAATTTAAACTTTATGCCATCAGAGCGTATACCGGATCAGAGTTTTTGGCTGAAGATGGAGTTTACTATCAGGCCATACCAAATGCTTCATGATCGCTATAGGCAGTTGAATTATCAAATTATATTTTTTTCACTTTGTAAAACAACCAAGTTAGGCGTTAATTTGCCATATTGAGGTTGTTTTTTTATGTCATTTTACTCCAACACGAATATTATGAACCCACCTGCCAGAATTATATACGTCTATATTTTAGTTTTTTTATTTACTATATCGCTAGCGGCCAGCGCACCAGTAATTCAATACAAGCTGAATATGCCTGAGCCACAGACCCATTATTTTGAAGTAGAAATACATATATCTAACGATACTGATTCTCAAACTGATATTTGCATGCCTGTTTGGGCGCCGGGATCATATTTGATAAGAGAGTTCCCAAAGCATGTGGAGCAATTTCAAGCTATAGGTAATGATGGGAATCCATTAAATGCCGAAAAAATAAATAAAAATACATGGAGAGTTCATCATCTTCGACACAAAGATTATGTGGTAAAGTATAAAGTGTATGCTTTTGAACTTACTGTACGTACCAGCTTTTTAGATGCAGATCATGCTTATATCAATGGTAGTAGCGTATTTATGTATATTGAAGGACATCGCCAACAAACAGCTGTGTTGGAGATCACTCCTTATGAAGGCTGGAAACAAATATCAACCGGGCTAACAACAATTAATGGTAATAAATGGAAATACCATATCCCTGATTATGATATACTGGCCGATTCGCCAATAGAAATAGGAAATCATAATGTATACAGCTTTGACGCTGCCGGTGTGAAGCACGAAATAGCTATGTATGGATCGGGAAATTATGACATTCAAAAAATTACTCGCGACTTAATTAAAATAGTAGAAGAATGCACAAAAGTATTTGGCGAAAACCCAAATGAAAATTATACTTTCATTATACACAATACCGATAAACGCGGAGGTGGATTAGAACATCTCAATTCTACAACTTTACAAGTTGATAGATGGTCGTATCAGCCTGAATACAGCTACCATAATTTTCTTTCTTTAGCCGCGCATGAGTATTTTCATCTTTGGTTGGTAAAGCGTATCAGGCCTGAAGTTTTCGCATCATTTGATTATAGCAATGAGCAATACACCACATTATTATGGGTAATGGAAGGATTTGTGAGTTTCTACGATGAGCTCATTCTGAAACGTGCTGGAATCATTGATGAAAATGAATACTTAAGACGGCTGGTTCAGAATATAAATACCATTGAAAATACGCCTGGTAACCAGATACAATCAGTTGCAGAGGCTAGCTTTGATACTTGGATAAAATTTTATCGCCGCGATGAAAATGCACTTAACAGTCAAATTTCTTATTATACCAAAGGCACGGTGTTGGCAGCTGCTTTGAATTTGCAAATCATTGAAAATTCCAGATCGAAGTATAGTCTCGATGATGTATTAAAAAACTTGTATACCCAACATTACAAAAGACGAAGTGGTGCCATAAGTGAGGCTGATGTAAAGAAGAGTCTTGAACGGTTTACGGGTTCAAATCTGACAGCTTTTTTCGAAAACTACGTTCATGGCACCGAGCCTATTAATTTTGAAAAATACGCAGAATATGCAGGTTTTTCTCTGCAAAACCTAAATGAATCATTGGCCATTCCTGACCTTGGATTTAGCTATGTTCTTAATGGTAGCCAAATGATTGTAAATACTGTACGTCGAAATGGCCCGGCTTGGGCATCGGGCATTAATGTATACGATGAATTAATTTCCATAGATGCATATAGATTTACACATGATAATTTCGCTAAATTGATTAAAATAAAACCTATAGGCGAAAAAGTTAAAATTTTGGTTTCAAGAGCAGGTATGATGGTTGAATTGGAATGTACAATCGAGCGCAGTCCTGAGCGAAATTATACTTTTAGTAAGATTTCCGGTCTAAGTAAAAGCCAGCAACTTGTAAATGCGAAATGGCTGGGGAAATAGCGATTTTTAATTTTCTTTTTATTTTCTGATTTAAATCGGAATTTAGCAGCTTAATTGATAAGCATTATCTTGTTGCAATACCAGAACTTTTATGCAAAGTGAAGAAGCAAAAAAGGAAATTGACCAGCTTATTTCCGATATAGAGCATTACAATACACAATATTTTCAAAACAGCATTTCAGAAATTTCTGACTATGAGTTTGATATGCTCCTAAAAAAGTTGGAGAAACTCGAAGCTGAGTTTCCGGAGCATAGTTATAGCTATTCGCCAACACACAGAGTGGGTGGAAGTATTACTAAGAATTTCCCCACCGTAGTCCATAAGTATCCAATGCTGTCTCTTGGCAATACCTATTCCGAAGAGGAATTGGTAGATTTTGATAAACGTGTTGCTAAAGGTCTTGCTGGCGAATCGTATGAATATATCTGTGAGCAAAAGTTTGATGGTGTCGCCATTAGTTTGAGCTATGAAGATGGAATACTAATCAGGGCAGTTACCAGAGGAGATGGTATAAAAGGAGACGAAATCACTGCCAATGCAAAAACTATAAGGTCGATTCCATTGCGTATCAAAAATGCAGCAGCATTGCCACAAAACTTTGAAGTGCGTGGCGAAGTATTTATGCCTCGTGAAGTTTTCATTCAATTGAATCAGGATAGAATTGAGGCAGGGGAAGCGCCACTAGCCAACCCCAGAAATACAGCCTCTGGCACTTTAAAAATGCAAGATGCTTCTGTGGTTGCTTCAAGACAATTGGATTGTTTCCTATATTCGTTCTTGAGTGATATAGACCATGTAGGCACCCACGAAGAAGCAATAAAGAATTTAGAAATTGCAGGTTTTCAAGTTTCACCAACCTGGAAAAAGTGCGGCGATATTCAAGAAGTATTTGCCTACATCCATCATTGGGAACAAGAAAGACTCAAACTACCACTCGATACAGATGGTATTGTTATCAAGGTAAATAGCTATGCCCATCAACGAAGATTAGGATTTACGGCCAAAAGCCCTAGATGGGCGATTTCTTATAAATACAAATCTGAAAATACTTCTACCCGGTTGCTTGGAATTACCTATCAGGTTGGAAGGACGGGCGCCATTACCCCGGTAGCAGAGTTGGAACCTGTATTACTCGCAGGTACTACGGTAAAGCGTGCCTCCCTGCATAATGCAAATGAAATCAAACGCTTAGACGTACGATTAGGCGATTTTGTATTTGTAGAAAAAGGAGGAGAGATTATTCCCAAAGTGACAGGCGTTGATCTTGATGCTCGTGCTATAGGCGTGGAGCCGGTTGAATTTATTGATGCATGTCCTGAGTGTGGAACTGAACTCATTCGGAAAGAGGGTGAGGCAGCACATTATTGCCCTAATATCAATGGCTGCCCACCTCAAATCAAAGGGCGAATACAGCATTTTATCCATCGAAATGCCATGGATATTAATTCCATAGGTGAGAAAACCATTGAATTGCTTTATTCTTCTGGATTGGTTAAAGATCCTGCTGATTTATATGAATTAAGTTACGAACAGGTTTTTGCACTCGATGGATTCAAAGATCAAAGTACTCGAAAATTGTTGGAGGGTATAGAGTCATCTAAAGTTATGCCATTTCAAAATGTGCTTTTTGCCTTAGGCATCAGGTATGTGGGTAGAACTGTGGCTGACAAACTTGCGATTCATTTCAAATCCATTCATGCATTGTCAAAAGCTACTTTTGAAGAACTTGTAGAAGTACCTGAGATTGGTGAACGAATTGCAGTGAGTATTAATGATTTTTTTAAGAATGAAATTAACCAGCATCTAGTTGACCGATTGATGGCCAAAGGTTTGCAATTGGAATTGAGTGAACAGGCAAATACCCAAAAGAGTGATGCCCTTTCTGGGAAAAGTTTTGTGATTTCAGGTGTTTTTAAACAATTTAACCGTGAAGATTTGCAAAAGATGATCAAAGAGAATGGTGGCAAATTGCTTTCGGCGGTTTCAGGTAATCTCGATTACTT
>DAIQNU010000070.1:0-4322 GCA_036788235.1 Cyclobacteriaceae bacterium | reverse complement strand
CTTCCTGAAAACCTACAACTCCTTCGGCGTGAAGAGCCAGCTGGAAAAAGCCAAAAAACTTAATATTAACGTAATATCCGAAGAAGATTTTTTAAACTTGCTAAATAATTAGACGTGAACAGGGACATATGCTTTAATCTGATCTTCTGATGAAAAAATTTTTCATTTCTACTGCCATTAAGCGTTTGATAAAACGTGATAAAGCTGAACGATACAATACGCCTTACAATGAAGCCAGGACATTTCTTGTGGTGTTTACAGCAGCAGGTAATGAAAAAATAAAATTGGTAAGAGAACTTGAAGCAAGTTTGAAAAAGGATAATAAGGATGTGACTTTTCTTTGTATACAACTTAGTGAAGATGGCTCACCCGATGTCGGCCTTGATGATGGGATGATCATATTAGATCAGCGAGAAATAAACTGGCTGGGCGAATTGAAAAATGAGAATGTCCGAAGAATCCTTCAAAAAGACTATGATTTTTTACTACATGCCGATCCTGAGCATTCGCTGATTACTGACTTTATACTGGCCTCCACAAAATCTCGATGCAGGGTGGGGCCATTTGAAGAAGGAAAACACCTAATTTATGACCTGATGGTGAAAGTAGAAAGTAGTTCTAGTTCACAATTTTTTTTACAACAAATGATACGATATACAAAATCGCTGAATTAATTCTTATGCATAATCAATTTAAAGGAACAGGTGTAGCACTTATTACACCCCTTAATGAAAATCTGGAAATAGACTACACAGGTTTTAAAAAACTACTTGAATTCAACGCCCAAGGCGGGGTTGATTATTTTGTAGTAAATGGCACTACTGGTGAATCTGCTACGACGAATAGAGATGAAAAACGTCAGTTGCTCGACTTTATAAGAGAACACAACGAAAAAAAGCTACCTGTAATGTTTGGTACAGGTGGTTACGATACCCGTGATATTATACTAAGACTGAAGAATATTGATTGGAACGGCGTATCATCATTGCTGAGTGTGAGTCCCTATTACAACAGGCCTTCACAATCGGGAATAATAGCTCATTACCAGGCAATTGCAGATGCTTGCCCTGTACCTGTGGTATTATATAATGTCCCAAAGCGTACAGGTCAAAATATGACTGCCGATACTATTTTAGCATTGTCGGAGCATCAAAATATTATTGGTGTAAAAGAGGCCTCTGGCGATTTTAATCAGATTATTGATATAATGGCAGGTAAGCCCAAAGATTTCTTGATGATTTCTGGTGATGATATGTTCACGATACCAATGATTTCCCTGGGCTGCGAGGGCGTAATATCTGTGTTGGCAAATGCATTTCCAAAGCAAATGGCAGACATGGTTAATTTGGCTATGGCTGGTAATTACTCAGAAGCTAATCAAATTCTTTTCGCACTAAATAAGATAAATCCATTGATGTATGAGGAGTCAAGCCCCACCGGAGTTAAAGAAACCTTAAAGCTAAAGGGTATTTGTGATAACTATGTGCGATTGCCGCTTGTAACCGGAACTGATGGGTTACGAATGAAGATTAGGGAGTGCCTGGAAGTCCTAGAAAAGTAATAATAAATCTAATTTTATATTTCACGTAAAAAAAAACCCTTTTTATTCAAGTAAAAAGGGTTTTTTGACGTGCGGTCTATCAAGGAATTATTCCTGATTTTTCTTGTTTTGAACTTCAACCCGAATATCCTGAGCCAGGTTTTTCAGATCTTGCATGCCTTTTCTAACGCGAGTACCGGCCGCTTGATTTTCTTTTTCATAAAACTTCTGAAAGTCTCCTTCCAATGATAATACTAGATCTCTAAGTTCATCAAATCTTTTCATAATTAATTTGTTAAGGTTAGGTAAAAAAAGCTTCGGATAATATGGCAACAATATAGCTAAAATGTTTAAAAAACAATACTACAGATGCCTTTTTTGATCTTTTTTAGACAGATTCCATCAATTGCTCCTTGCTATAGAGGCCATTTTTCAATTTATGGCTTACAGCTTCGAATGCTACAATGGTTTCTTCTACGTCTTGTAATGTATGCACGGCTGTTGGTATTAGTCTTAGCATAATCACATCTTTTGGCACCACAGGGTATATCACGCCTGAGCAAAATAAACTGTGGTTTTCTCGAAGGTCAAGCATTAAGTTGGCAGCTACATAGCCTGATCCATAGAGCAATACAGGTGTAACCGGAGATTTGGTAACACCAATATTGAACCCTTTTTCTTTTAGTTTTCCTTGAAGTGCATCAACGATTGTCCATAGATCTTTTTTAAGCTGTGGCTGGGTTCTCAGCAATTCAAGACGTTTCAAACCACCAATAACGAGAGGCATAGGTAGCGATTTAGCAAAAATTTGTGAGCGGGTATTATATTTCAAGTACTCTATTACTTTTTTGTCGCCAGCTACAAAAGCGCCAATCGAAGCCATAGATTTTGCAAAGGTTGAGAAAATCAAATCGACTTTATCAGATACCCCAAAATGTTCGGCAACACCTGCTCCGGTAGTACCCATGGTTCCAAAACCGTGTGCATCGTCTACGAGTAGTCTGAACTGATACTTTTCTTTTAGTGTACAGATCAAATCGAGCCTGCCCATATCGCCAGACATACCAAATACACCTTCTGTAATTACCAATATGCCACCGCCGGTTTCAGCTATTATTCGTTGTGCTCTGCTAAGTTGCTTTTCAAGGTTATCGATGTCATTGTGAGGATACACAAACCTTTTACCCATATGCATTCTGACACCATCTATAATACATGCGTGCGCTTCAGAATCATAGATAATTACATCTTTACGATCTACAATAGTGTCAATAATTGACATGATGCCCTGATAGCCGTAATTTAATAACATGCCAGCCTCTTTTTCCACAAATTCAGCCAATTCTCTTTCAAACTGTTCGTGGTAAACAGAATTTCCTGACATTATTCTGGCACCCATTGGGTAACCCAAACCCCACTTTGCAGCGCTATCAGCATCTGCCTTTCTTACTTCCGGATGATTAGCCAGACCAAGATAATTATTTAGGCTCCAGGTTAGTACCTGCTTGCCTTGAAACATCATTCTGGGTTGAATCGCTCCTTCCAACTTGGGGAACATAAAGTATCCCTCTTCTTTCATACTTGCAAAATAACCCAGTGGTGATTTGCTGGTAATCAGTTTATCAAAAATATCCACGCTAACAGAGGTTTAAAAATTCAATTAAAAGCTAAAATCGGGCAAATTTAACATTTTTAGTTGCAGTTGACAAAATACCAACCCATATATACTACAATTCATTGAATGTAATTTGCAGTAAAAGGCAAATTTTGTCAATTTGTGGTTATGAGAAGTACAATCAAAAAGATATTAGTAGCAAACCGAGGGGAAATAGCGCTTAGAATAATGCGAACGGCACGAGAAATGGACAAAGAAGTAGTAGCAGTGTTTAGCCATTCTGATCGTGATGCACCTCATGTCCTTTTTGCTGATGAAGCTGTTTGCATAGGAGGCCCGGATGTTGCTGAATCTTATCTCAATATTGATCGGTTGATACAGGCTTGTCAACAAACGCAGGCCGACGCCGTGCATCCAGGTTATGGTTTTTTGAGTGAAAACGTTCCCTTTGCTGAAGCACTTCAGAAATCAAATATAACCTATATAGGCCCATCGGTTGAAAGTTTATTTCTTATGGGGAGTAAAATATCAGCCAGAAACTTAGCTATTAAGCATGGTATACCTGTAGTTCCAGGTTCAAAGGGAGAAGTGAAAGGCATAGCTGAGATCAAAAACATTGCAGATTCGATCGGCTATCCGGTTCTTATAAAAGCGAGCGCGGGTGGAGGAGGCAAAGGTATGCGGGTTATTGAACGAGCAGAAGATCTTGCATCTGGTATCGAACGTGCAGCAAGTGAGGCTAAAAGTTCGTTTGGTGATGCAGCAGTTTTTGTTGAGAAGTATATACAATCACCCCGACATATTGAAGTGCAAATAATTGCAGATCAAGAAGGCACTGTCGTTGACCTTTTTGAAAGAGAATGTTCAGTACAAAGGCGCCATCAAAAAGTAATCGAAGAAGCTCCGTCTCCGAAGGTCGATGAAACCCTACGAAAAGCATTGGCTGACGCAGCCATCAAAATAGCAAAGGCATGTAATTATCAAAGCTTAGGTACGGTTGAATTTATTCTGGATGAAAAGAATAATTTTTATTTTTTAGAAATGAATACACGAATACAAGTTGAGCATCCCGTAACTGAATGTATTACAGGGCTTGACCTGGTACGTGAACAAATCAACATAGCTGAGGGCAAACCAATTTCATTTGAAAGGAATAATTTGCGGATT
>DAIQNU010000069.1:9251-12612 GCA_036788235.1 Cyclobacteriaceae bacterium | reverse complement strand
ATGGCAACCGCTTTTTATTTCTGCAGATGCACCCAAGATAATACAATTAAAAAATTTGAGTTTTCATCACCGCATATGGGCTCTGTATTTAAGATCATCGCTTATCATACAGATTCGCTGGAAACAAATAAAGCAGTTGAGGCTGCATTTGCACGAATTGAAACCCTAAATCTGGCTTTAAGCGATTATAGTGAGCTCAGCGAAACCTGGAAAATAAATTCTAATCATCAGAAGCAAGATAGTCTTATTAAGGTTAGTGACGATCTGTGGGATGCTTTAGTTCTATCAAAACAGGTAGCCAATGATACCGAAAGAGCATTCGATCCTACCATTGGCAGTTTGGTTCGGCTTTGGCGTCGTGCGCGAAGGCAAAATACGCTTCCCGACAGTATTGCTTTAGAAAACGCCAGAAAGTCGTCTGGATTTGATAAAATACGACTGGTAGATTCGTTGCAATCCATTCTAATTTCAAATAGTAATCTAAATTTAGATTTTGGGGGCATAGGCAAAGGAATAGCGGCCGATGAGGCCATGAAAGTTTTACAAAGTCATGGAATTAAATCAGCTCTTATCGATGCCAGTGGAGACATGTTGGCCAGCGATCCTCCACCGGGCAAATCATACTGGGTCGTGGAGTTTGAGGATGACAATTCCATGAGCCAGGTACTACTTCAGAATGCAGCCATAGCTACTTCCGGCGATTTGTATCAATATGTTGAAATTGATGGGGTCCGTTATAGTCATATTGTAGATCCTGCCACCGGTATAGCACTGCGCGACCAGTCTCAGGCTACAGTAATACATCGAACAGCAGCATTGGCCGATGCCTATGCCTCTGCATTTTGTGTGTTGCCTGTAGAGAAATCTTTAAAATTAGCCAATGAATCGGAGGTAATTGAAACAAAAATCTGGAAAAAAGAACAAAACAAAACCCATGCGAGCAGCGATGGTTTTGTCAGATATGTGATCCCATGATTTGCTATCATCAATGTGCCTCCAGCCAATTTTGACCAAATCCAGTCTCTACCTCCATTGGCACTTCGATCTCAAGGGCTTTTTTCATAAATTCAGGAATTTTGCTGCGCATAAGCTCATGCTCGTCTTTGTGCACATCAAAAACCAATTCATCGTGTACCTGCAATATCATGCGCGACTTCAACTTTTCTTGTTTCATCCATTTATGAATATTGATCATAGCCACTTTGATCATATCAGCAGCGCTGCCTTGTATAGGGGCATTTATGGCATTTCTTTCTGCAAAACCACGCATGGTGGCATTTTTAGAATTAATGTCGCGCAGGTATCTTCTTCGACCCAGCACAGTTTCTACATATTCATTTTCTCGTGCCTGGTTGATTACTTCATCCATATATTTTTTTACCCCAGGAAATTCCGTGAAGTAGGCATCTATGATTTCGGCAGCTTCTTTTCTGGGTATGGCCAGCCTCTGTGAAAGTCCGAAAGCTGATATACCGTAGATAATACCAAAATTGGCGGTTTTAGCTTTTCGACGCATGTCGCTATCTACCTCATCGAGCGGTACATTAAATACTTTACTTGCTGTAGTTGCGTGAATATCCCGTCCATTAGCAAATGCATCAATCATGCTTTCGTCTTTGGCAAATGCAGCCATTATACGAAGCTCGATTTGTGAATAGTCAGCTGCCATAAGAATGTAGTCCTCATTTCTCGGGACAAAAGCCTTTCTAATTTCCCTGCCCTTTTCGGTTCGGACGGGTATATTTTGAAGGTTGGGGTTAGTAGAGCTCAACCTGCCTGTCGCCGCAACAGTTTGGTTATAAGAAGTATGTACGCGGCCATCGATAGGGTGAATAAGCTCAGGCAGCGCATCTATATAGGTCGATTTCAGCTTTTGAATTTCGCGATAATCCAATATTTTGCCCATTATGGGGTGTGCATCTGCCAGTTCAGAAAGTATTTCTTCGCCTGTTGCATACTGACCAGTTTTAGTTTTCTTTGGCTTATCTACCAATTTCAACTTGTCAAAAAGCACCTCACCCAATTGCTTTGGTGAACCTATGTTGAAAGTAACACCCGCCAGTTCATAGATTTCCTTTTCTAACACCAGGCTATCTTTTGCCATCGATTCTGAAAGTTCTTTGAGCACATCTTTGTCTACCTTTATGCCCTCATATTCCATGTCTGCCAATACTTTTATCAGTGGTGTTTCAACCTCATAAAAAAGTTTGTCCAGTTTTTTTTCTTTTATTAAAGGATCAAATGCTTTTCGCAATTGCCAGGTGATATCTGCATCTTCACCCGCATACTCAGCAATTTTTTCTGGTTCAACATCGCGCATGCTACCCTGTTTTGCGCCTTTCTTGCCTATAAGCGACTCTATTGAAACCGTTGTGTAGTTCAGGAAGTTTTCGGCCATTACGTCCATGTTATGACGGGTTTCAGGCTCGAATAGATAATGCGCTACCATGGTATCGAAAAATGTACCTTTGACTTCAATACCGCATTTTCGAAGAACAAGTACATCATACTTCAGATTCTGGCCTACCTTAGCGATTTTTTCATCTTCGAACACCGGCTTGAAAATCTGCAAAATTTCTTCAGCTTTTTTTGAGTCCTCAGGCACTGGCACATAGTAGGCTTCTTTTGCTTTGTAAGAAAATGACATTCCGACGATTTCTGCTGTTAGAGCATTAATGCCGGTTGTCTCGGTATCGAAGCAAAACTCTTTGAGACTGGCCAAATGTTCCACCAAGTCTTTCATATCTTCCAAGTCGTCGACCAAATGGTAGCTATGAATGGTGTTACCGATATGATCTTTTACCAGGTTTTCTTCTTCTTCAGCTTCCTTTTCTTGGGCTAGCGCAATTGGTTTTGATGGTATATCATCAAAGAGCGAAAGTTGCTGATCTACCTTTACAGTTTTGCCATCGGTGCTTCCAAATATACGTTTGGCCAAGGTGCGAAACTCCAGCTCCTCAAAAATTGATTTTAATGCGGCTTCATCAAAACCTGTATATTCCAGCTGATCCGATTTGCATTCAATTGGCGCATCCGTAACTATGGTAGCTAGGCGTTTAGATAAAATGCCTTGCTCGGCAAAATTGACAATATTCTCTTTTTGCTTTCCCTTAAAATCATCTGAGTTTTTGATTATTTCTTCTACCGAACCATATTCTTTGAGCAGCTTAATGGCAGTTTTGGCGCCTATTCCCGGAATTCCGGGAATGTTGTCTGAAGCATCACCTTGCAGTCCTAGTATATCTCTAACCTGATCAGGGTCATTTATATCGAATTTTGCCAACACTTCGGGCACACCAAGAATATCTACGGAATTGCCCATATAGGCAGGTTTGTAGAGAAAAACTTTATCGGTAACGAG
>DAIQNU010000069.1:0-9241 GCA_036788235.1 Cyclobacteriaceae bacterium | reverse complement strand
TAATCCTTGTCTGGCGTCATCATATACACGGTAAAGCCTTCGGCGGCCATGGATCGCGCCAGGGTGCCTATTATATCGTCGGCTTCGAAGCCTGGAAGCTCCAGGACAGGAATATTGAAAGCCTTTACAATCTCCTTGACATAGGGTATTGCTATGCGGATATCCTCAGGTTGTTCTTGCCTTTGTGCTTTGTAGGCTTCGAACTCTAGGTGACGAAATGTTGGGCCATGCGTATCAAAGGCCACACCAATATGTGAGGGTTGTTCTTTATTGATGATTTCGAGTAAAGAATTGATAAAGCCCAATACGGCGCCTGTACTTTGACCTTTTGAGTTGATTCTCGGATTTTTACTAAAAGCAAAATGTGCTCGATAAATGAGTGCCATTGCGTCTAGAAGAAAAAGTTTTTTATCATTTGATGCCATAATGGTCAGATTGTTAGTGTTTAGAAAGATTTACTTCTATCGTATTAAATATAGAAATGATGTAAGGAAAAATCATTTTGGCAGAAAATTACAAAGTTGCTGATAGAAAATGCAGGCGAAGGTAAAAAAAGGTAAGGAAAAAGCCTTTGCAGACTCTGCATCCAGAATATTTATGCAGTCACTTAAAATCATATTCTTGTATAAAGAATTAAAATTGCGACCTATCTTTGTTTGAAATAGTACAATTTCGCATATATGCTAAAACAACCGGTCATTGGCAGAAAACTCAGCTACATTTTTTTTGGCATTGTGTTGAATGCTTTTTTCGCGGTTACCGTGTTTTCGCAGGAGAGAAACCCGCCAGCTCCAACTACGAATACCAAACCAAACCTTAAGCCACATCCTAAAAATAAGTTGCCCAAACAGAAAAAAGTGCGATATATCATTAAAAATGATACCAAAAAAACATTGCTCGGAAATCGCTGCTTCGAAAATGCCACCCAAAAAATGGGTTTTCAATATTTGGTAATTCCCAGAGGCCAGGCAGGCAATAAAAACGAATGGGAACGAAATATGAATAATCTCGGAGTGAAGACGGTAGTTTTATTTAAAAACGGTCCTTTTTGGAAAATAAAGGAAAGAAAGAAGTACAAAGCCTGTCGCCAAACTACCGGTGATATTATTGGTTGATCTCAATGACTGTATTATTTAAAACTTAATTTATTGCACTTTAACAAAAAATTGCTTTTTTTCATTCTTTAGTACAAATCCAACACAATAATTCGGAAGGCTTTAAGTCGGATTTTTACTTGTTAGCTGTAAAAATTAATCTTGTCTGTATTATTTTTTATAATAATGGTATCCATTACAACAATTGCGCATGTGTGCGAACCAGGAATAGGAAAATCCAGAAGCAATACAGGAATTATTCTAAATGATGATATTCCCAAGGCGGCATTTAATGGTTTAAAGCATGGCGATAAGATCTATGTAGTATTTTATCACCATCATCACGGAAAGTTCGATCTATGGTCTTATGCGCATTCAGTGGCATCATCTACCGAACAACCTGGTATTTTCGCTAGTCTGGTTTTTCCGCGACCCAACAATCTGGAAGTAGTAGAAACTACAGTAGAAAAAGTCGAAGATAACATACTATGGGTGTTGCGGATCGATGTGATGCCAGGTACGCCGGTTATCGATGTACAGCCTATTAATCGCTCAGTACATTACTGATAAACGTACTTTTTAGCAATAGCCATAAAAGGAGCAAAAGTATAGCCCATTTAAGGTATATCACATAATAATCTACGGTATCACTAAAACGTGTCTCCTTTATTTCTGATTTTTCAAGGGCATCTATCTCATCAAAAATTTGCTGCAATCCCTGATTATCGGTGGCTCGATAATATTTCCCTTGTCCAATTTTGGCTATTTCTCTTAAGGTGGTTTCATCGAGATTGTTGTCTATGTACCGTACTTGACCAAAAGGACCTCTACCCATAGGCACCCTGCCGTCTTTGCCCATTCCAATGGTATACACCGTGATGCCATATGCATCTGCTAAGTTCGCTGCGGTTATAGGGTCAATATTGCCTGCATTATTATCACCATCACTCAGCAGTATTATTACCTTGGAGTTGGCTTCAGATTCACGGAGCCTATTGATCGAAACAGCCAATGCACTCCCAATTGCTGTCCCACGGGCTTCAATCTTCCCAAAATCAATTTCTTCAATCAATGTGTTTAATAGCTTATAATCAGTCGACAAGGGAGATAGTGAATAAGCTTCGCCTGAAAAAATCACCAGTCCAATTCGATCCTGAAATCTTCCATTTATAAAATCGGTCGCTACTGCTTTGGCTGCTACCATTCTGTTGGGTTCAAAATCCATCAGTTGCATAGATTCAGATATATCAATTGTCATAATTATATCTATACCCTCTGTCCATTGCTCTGTTTTTTCTGTGGTTTTTTGAGGTCTCGCCAATGCCACAATGATTAAAGCTATAAATAGACTAAATAGTATATCGGGAATAAACCGGAGCCAACTTGACCAGTGACTTTTTAATTCGCTTTCGGGCAAGGCTATGGTGAGTTTTCTACTTGACTTGTAATAAAAAAGCCATCTGAGTAAAAACAATAAGGGTATAAGAAAAAGCAAGAATAAAAAATGGCTCATTTCCCAATTGTAGGCACTAAATGTCTCGGGGAAAAACCAGCGCAAGGTAAACCACTCACCAATCAAAGGAAGACTATTTTCCATGCTGCACCTCCTTCAATCTTTTATTATGTTGTTGAGTTGAAAAACTAAGTAAAAACTCAAACTGCAAGTGTAACCTGGCATCGTGTTGGTCGCTATAAATGCTTTTGTCGATATGGCGCAAAGTATTCGAAAGTTCTGCCGATTCAGGATGCTTCTTAGAAATTTCCTTACTTGTAAGCTTTGTATAAGGTGTTTTTTCGAGCTTTTCCATATATTTTTTCCAAATGCTCAGCACATCTTCAGCACTACGTGAAGAGCTTCCATTTTCAAAATCTCTGATAATACTTTGGAACAAGGCTGTAAATTTTTTGTGGTTTTTTTGCAATTTCCATTTTCGATATTGGTTCATGATTTTACGACCAAAGAACAGTAAAACAACCAATGAGATAAATACCAAAATTGCCAAGGCGATTAGAAAATAGGGATAATTAAAATCCGTAGGCACATCATAAAAAGTATTGTCGGCGATAAAAGATGTTTCTTCAGTGATTTCTTTTACTACTTGGATAAGTATCACTGAGTCCATTTTTGAATTCACCGCTACACTGTCTTTCCCATTTATGATATATACAGGCAATTCGAGATATTGTATAGAATCAATTTCGAAGGTGGCTAGTGTATAAACAGCGCTATCTCGACTTAGAGTGCTGTCTGATTTGGTCAAATAGTATCTGCCAGTAACAAATTCGAATGGAAAGAAATTAAAAGTGCTGTCTGGGAATACCAATTCAAAATTTCTCGGATATCTGGCTGAAAGTGAAAATTCAACATCCTCCCCAATCTTTATGCTGTCTTTTAGAAACACGCCTTTTACTGTTACCTCTTGTGATAAGGCAGGAAATGCCAGGCAAGTTGTAAAAAACAACAATATAAAAGCTGAATTAAAATATTTACTACGCAATTCTCCTTGTTTTATTTCGTACCCTGAAAAGTTTAATGAGTTTTGACACATAATCTTCGTCAGTGAATATTTGCAAATAACTAGCCTGATGTTTTCGGCAGAATGTCTCCAACTCGGTTTGTTTACCAGAAAAATTTTGGTTTAGGTTTTTCCTAAACAAGGCAGATGATGTGTTCATCCAAATGGTTTTTTGTGATTCTTTATCATACAATGGCACTATACCCAATCCTGGTAAGTTGGTCTCTCTTCGATCACTCATGTGTATCACTACAAGGTCGTGTTTGCGAGCCATAGCTCGAAGGTTAGACTCGTAGTTGAGATCAATAAAATCAGAAATGAGTATGATAATACTTTTTTTCTTCACCATTTCAAGGGTGTAAAGTATGGCTTTACTGATGTTGGTTTTGAGCGATGAGGTTTTGAGCTCCAACAATTTGGCAATAAACTGATAGGCGTGTTTATCACCCTTACCTGGTTTAATATATTTTTCTTTTTGGTCAGAAAAGCAAATCAAGCCAGTCTGGCTGCCTTCCTTGATAGCCGAAAGACAAAGCACTCCACAAATCTCTTGAGCGATATCTAGTTTTCGCCTTCCGTCCACACCGATTTCTTGTGATCCACTTACGTCTAAAAGAAAAAAAACGGTTTGTTCTTTTTCTTCTTTAAAAGTTTTTACAAACGTACCATGGCCTTTGGCAGATACGTTCCAGTCAATAGAACGCACATCGTCTCCATATTGGTATGAACGCACGTCGTCAAACTCAAGACCAGATCCTTTAAATACAGAATGGTAATTTCCCTGCATTTGATTGTTGATGGCCTTGCGGATCTCAATTTCGTATTTACGTAATTTTTTGATGAGTTCTCTCATCGGTATGTGTTTTGGCTTTAAAATTATGACATAAATGAGTAATTTTCACCCGTGAAAAAAGTTTTTTTAATTGGCCTGCTGTTATGCGCCTTATATAGTTGCGGAAAAAAGAACAAGACTCCAAAGGGATTGTACTCTAAAGCAACTATGGCCTCTTTTATCAAGGATGTTTATTTGCTGGAAGCAAAAATAGACAATATGGGGCTTCCATACGATTCTGCGAAGAAAGTTTTTACTATTTATGAAGAAGGCCTCAGAAATAAACATCATATTGACGACTCAGTTTACAGATTGAGCTTCAACTATTATCTATCTAATACCAAAGAGATGTCTAAGATATACAACATGGTAACCGATAGTCTTGGTATAGAAGAAAGATTGATCAACGAAAAGAACGAAAAGAAAGACTAATACCCCTGCATGCTCTTTCCAGAACATTTAGAAGAAAAACTTGGCTTTGACGAAATCCGTCAATACCTGACTGAGGCTTGCTGTGGCGAAGCCGGAGCCAAATGTGTGGAGCAAATGCGCTTTTCAGCAAGCCCCGACCAAATCCGGAAGTTTTGTAATCAGGCTGCAGAATTTATTTATATCCTCACCTCGGGTAATAATTTGGCCTTTGAACAATACCAGCCGGTAGATAAGTATTATGAAAGAATAAGGGTGGAAGGGGCTTTTCTCGAACCTGAAAGTTTTCATGCCATTCGAATGGTATTAAACTTGGTTTTAAGGAGTCATGACTTTCTTATGGCAAGGCAAAGTGAATTTCCCCTATTATCAAGTCTTATTGAAAAAGTATATCCAGACAGAAACCTGGTGCCTGCTATTGATAGATGCATTGATGAGAAGGGTGAAATGCGTGATAATGCCAGCTCTGAGCTCAGCAGAATTCGTCGCGAAATCTACAAGCAGGAGCAGAAAGCGCGAACTATGCTTACCAAAATAATGGGCAGTTCCCGTAAAGCAGGCTATGTACCCGATGAAGCCAGCCTCACCATTAGAAGTGGCCGATTGGTAATTCCGGTAAAGGCAGAATACAAAAGGGTACTCAAGGGTTTTATTCATGACGAATCGGCTACCGGCAGTTTGGTGTATATTGAACCTGCCGAAATCCTTGAAATTAACAATGAAATTCGGGATCTTGAATACCAGCAAAAAAGAGAAATAATCAGGATTCTCACTTCGCTTACAGATCAATTTCGCCCGCACCTTGATATGCTTAAACTAGCATATGAAATACTGGGCAAACTGGATTTTATACGTGCCAAAGCCAAGCTTGCCATTAGCATGGAGGCCATTACCCCAGAGATAACCAATACCCGGGAGATCTCATGGATAAATGCACGCCACCCCTTACTTGAGCGAACCCTGGCCAAACAGCAAAAAAAGATTGTACCGCTAAGCATAAACTTGCACCATCAGCAGCGCATATTGGTGATATCCGGACCCAATGCCGGAGGTAAATCTGTCTGCCTCAAAACCGTAGGACTACTTCAGTATATGCTACAATGCGGCTTAGCCATACCGGTTCAAGAAGGTTCAAAAAGTGGTGTCTTCAAAGATATGTTCATTGATATTGGCGACGAGCAATCAATTGAAAGCGACTTAAGTACCTATAGTTCGCATCTAATTCATATGCGGCATTTTGTGATGCATGCCACCAAGCACTCCTTGTTTCTTATTGACGAATTTGGCACAGGTACCGACCCGCAATTTGGCGGTGCCATTGCCGCAGCCATTCTCGAGGCTCTTCACAAAGGAAATGCTTATGGACTGGTGACCACCCACTACAGCAACTTGAAGAAATTGGCCGATAGTACACCTGGTATGGCCAATGGCCGCATGCGCTTTGATGTGGGCAGGCTTGAGCCTTTGTACGAACTGGAATCAGGCAAACCAGGCAGTTCTTTTGCTCTGGAAATAGCCCATAAAATCGGCTTGCCAAAGGAAATAATCGCAAATGCCAGAGCCATGATTGGCACCGACCAGATAGAACTGGATCGATTGCTCAACGATCTGGAAAAAGAAAAGCAAATGTTGGAAAGCAGTAACAAAGCTGCGCAGGAACAAAAGGAAAAACTCAGCAAAACACTCAGTACTTATGAACAATTAAAGTCTACGCTCGAAACCGAAAAACAGGCTATAATAAGGCATGCCAAGCTGGAAGCAAAGCAATTGTTGACACAAAGCAACCAACGCATAGAAGCGACCATCAGGGAAATAAAAGAAGTGCAGGCCGAAAAAAATCGCACCAGACAATTGCGCGAGGAGCTTAAGGAAATAGAGCGAGAAGTTGCCATTGATGACACGAAAGTAGGCAGACAGGACGAAGCACCGGAAGTAATTTTGGGTGAAATCGCAACAGGTGATTTTGTAAGATTAATTGGGCAGGAGACCGTAGGGGAAGTAGTAAAGCTTTCGAAAAATCAGGCCGAGGTCGTATTTGGAGGCATAAAAACCAATATAAAAGTTAACAGGCTCGAACGCATATCGGCGACCACGGCCAGAAAAGAAATACGTTCAAAAGGAACGCGAATAGGAGGCATAGATATAAACACCAAAAAGTCCGAATACAGTTCCGAGCTTGACTTGCGCGGCAAGCGTGCAGAGGAGGTGCATAGTTTACTCAACAGCTTTATCGACAGTGCCATTTTATTTGGGATGCCCAGTGTACGTATTCTTCATGGCAAAGGCAATGGAGTCATAAGACAAGTAGTGCGCGAACAGCTTAAGCAATTCAAAGAGATCAGCAAATTGGAAGATGAACATGCAGATCGTGGAGGAGCGGGAATTACCATTGTGAGCTTACGGTGATTGTGTGATACGTAATCCTTGAAGCGTGATGCGTAATGCGTAATCCGTGATGGGTAGCGAAGTGATGCTGCCTGAATAACGTTGATCACTATTTAATTTTTTTACTCCATAATTTGCATAGGCTACATCTTGATAAAGCACTTTTATTTGGCAATTTGTCGGTTCTATGTCTTAGGAACTGGGTTTTGGAGAGCCTTTAAACCTATAAGGTTTTTAAAAACCTTATAGGTTTGGGCTGTCACGCTCTTCCACCTTCAAACTCTGAACTACTTGCAATAAAACAACTTCTAAAAATTAACTTGAGAAGTATCTAATCATACAAATGCTTATATTTACTTATTCTCTTAGTTGTCTAATTAAATATGATAAGTGGGAAGAGAATATTGTAATAGAACTTTATAACCAAAATTAGACTTTTTTCGCTTTGCATATATTCTCAAATTTTTTCAATTAGCATGTTTAAAAGTTAAAAATTAGTTACAATTCTAAAATTGGATGAAAAATAGTCATACTCAATCGATTGATTCCTTAAAAATTGAACTCCTCAAAAATTCTGTTAGCTTGAAAGATTTTACTGACAGAATAATCGATCACTTTAAAAAAGACAGCTTTGTATTTAATGAATATTTATTTAAATTATTTTATGATAATTTACAAGAAATATTTGAGAAAGAGTATGGACTAGCACAGATAAAGCCCACAGATCAAATCGAATCTTTGCTGCCTCATGGTTCTAGGAAAAAAGATTTAAAAAAGTTAGAGATTCTAAGTGGTTTATTTATGCCTAAACCAGTCATGTCAATTGTTAATTTTTCATTATTAATCTTTTTGATTTTAGTTCCAATTTTATCTATTTTCCTAACTGCTTTTTATAATCCAGCATTATTTATTGCCTTATTTGAAATTATCTTAGGAGGAGGGTTTATAATAATATTTGGGTTGGTAATTTTAGTTCATTTTTTAAAACCTTCACTATTAGCTTCAAATGACCTACCAAGGGTTACGTTTTTTAGTGATTTCGTTAATGAGGTGGTAAGATTAAATGAACATTTTTACAGAATAAATAATTTTCAACTAATTATTGATGAATTGGCTATCGAATATTTGAATTTTTCCACTTTGAAAAAATTGAATTAGTAATACCCCCCAAAGCCCTCATTGCAAACGAAAGCTATGAGATGATATAGGTGTCTCTTTAAGGCCAAATGGAGGTGTAAGATCGCATGTAAGACAAGCACTAAGGAAAAGACAATGAAGATATTATTGATAAGTTCACTAATAATTTTAATGAGTTGTGGTCATAGCCGAACGATACACTTTTATTCTTTAAATAAATCGCAATGTGTAACTGTATTGGACAAAGGTGATCATCGGTATATTATTAATGGTGAACATAAAAGTATTCCTTTTACAAACTTTGTCAAACTCGACATGAGTATAGTAGATCCTTTAATAAGTAGTTTTCACATATGTTGGGAAAATGAACAATATGAATGGGAAGTTATAGTTGATAAAGCCATTATTGTAGACTCACAATTAGATGCTAGCAAGTTTAAATTTAGTAATGAAATACCTACAGATGAGAGAGGTATACCGTCGGAGATTAAGTTCAGACAAAACGGTTGTGCGGTATATTCTTTTTATTTGATGAAATTATCACCCGATAAAGGAGCGATAGTTGAAATAGATTAGAACAAATATCACCTCCTATAGCTCTCCTCTCCTACAAAGTCGGACAGGTGCAACGAGGGCTTTAGAGAAGGGCGATTGAATCGCCAAAATGACAAAAAAATGGAAGCCCGATCAGGTGGTTGCGCTTTTTTTCCTTTCATCCTGCCTGACCAGCAAAGGCAGGCAGCACACTTTGAGCTTTCACCTTTCACCTTTCAGCTTTGAGCTTTGAGCTTTCAGCTTTCACCTTTCACCTAATCCTGTCAACTCTGAGCAAGGAGCTAACTGTCATT